>JBBSFP010000025.1:0-13913 GCA_038238625.1 Tepidisphaerales bacterium | reverse complement strand
TGAGTCACCTCCAGAGCAATGCAGTAGCGAATTTGAAAGGCTCATTCGCTTGAATCGTCAGAAGGAGCATGGACGCGGCGCGACGGACGTTAACGTGAACCGCCAGCTACGATGTTCCGACCTGCAAAGTTGGATTTTCTTTGCAGGTGGCGATAGCACGATGATTGGTAACTACCTCACGACCTATGGCCGCGCACCGGAGCAGGACCATCAGATGGTGCGCGACCTGGGACTGAACTGGCGGAAATATGACAGCGGGGGCGTCGACGGTAATGAAGACGCCAGGCTTGAGCGCATTGAGCACACGGGGCGGCATAACATTCCGATTCTCTATGAGCGCGAAATGACGGCTGCCGCTCCAAGTGCGATGTGAAGCATGTCTGGCCTGGTTCCATCCGTAAATATAGTGGGAGTGGGCCTTGTTACGGCGCTGGGGAATGACGCGAGCCAGACCTGGCAGTCGTTGCTGGCAGGGCAGTTCATCCGCGACCACGCTCCCGCGCGCGACTTTGCATCCCCTCGAATTTTATCGATGAGTGATCGAGCTGCGCATGAGGCCCTTGCTCAATCACAATGGGACGTCGCCGATACCACGAAACCCATTTTTTTAGTTGCTGGTACAAGTAAAGGGCCGGTGGAGGAATGGGTCGAGGGACGATGCCATCGGTCGGGCCTTGCTGGTTGGATTGAAGAACTTGCCCCTAAACTCGGTCTCGCAGGCGCGACTCGCATAACTATGTCTGCGGCCTGCGCCAGCGGGTTGCACGCGCTCATCCGCGGGGCATCGATGATCCGGAACGGGGAGGCAAATCGGGTGCTGGTCATCGCCGCCGAGGCGTCGGTTTTACCGCTGTTTCTTGCAAGCTTTGATCGGCTGGGTGTGCTGGCCAGGCCGCACGTCGGTTGCCGACCTTTTGATGCCCGTCACGAGGGTTTTCTGATGGGTGAGGCCGCCGCCGCAGTCTGCCTGCAATCTGCGGCCGCCGAGGGGTCCGTTTTAGTCGAAACCTTTGCCATGGGCGGCGACGCCAGCCATCTCACCAGTGGCGATCCCCAGGCGCTTACGCTGCGGCACTTGCTAAAGCAAGTAAGCCAGCGTGTTGCGCACAGACCCATTGATTTGATTCATGCCCATGGCACCGGTACCCAGATCAACGACGATGGCGAATTGAACGCACTTGAATCGCTCTTCGCTGCGCGTGAACAGGCAGAGATGCCGCTGTTGTATTCTCATAAAGCGGCGCTCGGCCATACGCTTGGTGCCGCGGGATTGGTGAGCGTTGTCATCAATGTGCAATGTCATCGGCTCGGAGTGGTGCCGCCCAATCCGCTGACCACCGATCCATTGCCCATGAACCACGTTTGCCTGGGGACGGGACGAACCACTCGGCATGTAAGATACAGCTTGGCCATCGCGGCGGGCTTCGGCGGCGCGACGGCCATCGTGGGCTTGAGTGCGTGAATTCGTTGGCCGCATCCCCCCTCTTCCACGTCCGATAATCCATGTTATGTTAAGTTGCACGTTCTGATGAACCCAGGGCGGATTAAGCTGCCTTGACCCGTCGTGACCGTTCAGCGATAAGACACCCATGATCCACGAGAACCTTGCCCAATCGATCGAAGGCCTTTCATCCCGGATCGTTGCCATCCGGGACTCTCTTTGACCTGCCCACCAAGAACGCCAGGCGAAAAGAACTCGAACAAAAGATGGGTGAAAACGGCTTCTGGGATTTTCAGGAATCCGCAAAGGCCGTGGTGCAGGAAGCCAAGACGCTCAAGGCCATCACAGAGCCGGTTGAATCACTCCTGCGCGGTATCGATGATGTGCGCGCTCTTTACCAACTTGGAGCGGAAGCCAACGATCAATCCTCCCTCCAGGAGGCTGACCAAATTCTGGCCGAGCTGGAAAAGCGTGGCGAGAAGGTAGAACTGCAGGCACTGCTCGATGGCAAAAACGATCCACTCCCGTGCTTTTTTCAGATTCACGCCGGTGCCGGGGGCACGGAAGCGCAGGATTGGGCAGAAATGCTCACGCGGATGTACCTCTATTTCTTCGAGCGTCGGGGATGGGATGTCAGCGAAGTGGATCGGACGCTGGGGGAACAAGCGGGCATCAAAGATGTGGTGTTGCAGGTGAAGGGCGAATACGCCTATGGCTATTTGCGAAATGAAGCTGGCGTGCACCGCCTGGTGCGACCGAGCCCGTTCAACGCGCAAGGGAAACGACAGACATCTTTCGCATCAGTGGACGTGGTCCCGATGTTCGAGGACGACGACAAGGACATCGAAATACCCGAAGCCGATCTGGACATTGTCGCCTTTGTACGCGCCAGCGGCCCGGGGGGGCAAAACGTAAATAAAGTTGCCTCGGCCGTCCGCATCACCCACATCCCAACCGGTCTTCAGGTGACCTGCTCTGTGGAACGCAGCCAGCAGCAGAACCGCCGCCTGGCAATCGCGATGCTCGAAGGCCGGCTGGAGTTGATGGAACAAGCTAAGCGCGATGATGAATTGCGGAAGCTATACGGCGAAAAAGGCGCAATCGCATGGGGAAATCAGATCCGCAGCTATGTGTTGGACGACCGTCGCGTCAAAGACCACCGCACTAACTTTGAAACCTCCAATGTTGAAAGTGTTCTCGATCGTGGCGAATTGGATCAATTCATTGATGCGGAGCTGCGGCGGCGAAAAAAAAAGGCGAATTCGTAGTCGTTTTCCAAGGAGCATTCGGTGGCACATTTGCGGCCCTTCTCGGCCACTCGGTTCGCGCGGCGGATGGACTTGGAAATTTCTAAGCTCATCGCCCCGCCGTTTGATGTGTTAGATGAAAACGCCAAGGCCGCGCTTCAGGCCGCACACCCTAATAACATCGTAACAATCGATCTGCCGCACATCCCCCCGAAGGCGGCTGGTCCGTTTGAAAAATACGAGCAGGCGAATGCGACTTTCGACGCTTGGCTTGAGAACGGAACCTTGGTGCAGGACAGGCGGCCGGCGCTTTATCCGTATACGCAGACATTCGAAAAGCACGGCCGCACATACCACCGTCGCGGATTCTATGCCCTGGTGCGTTTAGCGCCTTTTGGTCAGGGTCAGGTAGTCCCGCACGAGAAAACCTACAAGGGTGCCATCGAGGATCGATTAGCCCTGATGCGAGCCATGCGCGTGCAGATGTCGCCCATCTTCGGAATCTACAGCGACCCCAGAAACGAGATGACATCGCTGCTTTATCACAGCCTGGCCCGGCCGGAAATGAGCGGCACGCTGGATGGCGTGAAGCACGACCTATGGAGCGTGATCGACGCCGAGGTGGAAAATCACGTTATCGATTTCATGGGCACCCGCCCCATTTATATCGCCGATGGCCATCACCGATACACCACCGCGCTGACCTACCAGTTAGAAATGGAAGCGCAAAACGGTGGCCCCCTGCCGCCGAAGCACCCGGCGAACTATTGCCTTTTTGTATTGATCGGTATGCAAGACGACGGTCTTCTGATCCTGCCGACGCATCGCATGATCGGTAACCTCACCGGGTTCGAAAATGCAGATGTGACGCAAACATTTATCGATTCGTTGACGTCGGCATTTGATGTTCAAAAAATGGGAGTATCGCCCGAAAACCTGGCGGTATACGCCAACGACATGCTTTCGCGGCAGCCGGCGCACACGTTCGGATTTTATGTCGGGTCGACCCGAACGCTGTATCAGCTTTCATTGAAAAACGTTGACATTTTGCAGCCGCTGGAGCCCGATCAAAGTGAATCACTTCGGCGATTGGATGTCTCCATTCTGCAACGCTATTTGTTGGATGAAGTTCTTCAAAAATATTGTGCGACCGGCGAACTGAAAAAAACCTACACGGCCGACGCCACCCAGATTGCAGATTTGGTGGATGGCAACTCGCATCAAGTTGCTGTGCTGTTGCAACCCACGCCTCTACACGCGTTGGAAGATCTGGCAAAACACAACGAAGTAATGCCACAGAAGAGTACGTATTTTTATCCTAAGCTGGCGACAGGGTTGGTGATGAATTCGCTGCGATCGTAGGAGCTTCCATTAATTTGCGGATACGACAATTAAACTGGACCAGCCTTTACATTTTCAATCGATTCGTTAGAAATACGTCGCAGTCGGGTTTGGAGGACCGGTAAACACAATCTGCCTTCGCACAGGAGGTGCTTTCATGTCTGTTCGCAATTCTGAATTGAAAAATCAAGTCGGTTGGGCCTTATTGGGCGCACTATCGTTGAGTGTGGTGCTGCCTTGCACTTCCACCGCTGTCCGCGCGGATAACGAAGATCGACCCGCCGAGGTTGAAAACAGCCGCATGAGCGCTACGGGAATCGTCAATTCCAATGGCGTACCGGTGCGCTGCGGACCGAGCGACACTTATTACCCGACGACGAAGCTCGATAAGGGTGCCAGGGTAACGGTGGTGGGCATGAAGTTCGATTGGCTTAAGATCGCCCCACCTGAAGGCAGTTTTTGTTACATCTCTAAAATCTATGTGGAAAAGCATGGCGATGGCAGCGTGGGACGCGTCGTGCGTGACGATGCCAAGGTGCGCGCGGGCAGCACGCTGACACCATTGAAAGTCACAGCGCTGCTCAGCCTAAACGTTGGTGCTGAAGTACAAATCATCGGAGAGCAGGAAGAGTATTTCAAGATTAAACCTACGAAGGATGCATACCTTTTCATCAAAAAACAGGACGTGAGCGTGGACCCGGATTCCAAACCGGTTCTGCAACGCCCTGATCGCTCATCGGCAGCCGGCACAAACACGGGGACCGGTGCTGGACCGGCAACCGGGAGCCCGGGAAACACCGGTGGTGGATTTACTTCCGGCACCGGGGCCAGCGGTAGCGATAACATGGGAAGCGGCTCAGGAACGACCGGTGGCGCAGCGATCGAAAGCACACCGACCACCAATACTTCCAGCGTTGCAGCGATTCCATCAACACGGCAATCCGATGAACGTGTTGCTGCCGAGACATTGCTCGATAAAGCCGAATCCGATTTCAAAGATGCCAGCACCCGCCCATTGGACCAACAGCCACTGGGGGATTTGATCAGATCCTACACGGCGGTACGGGAAGCGCCGGGCGCATCGGATCTGGTTCGCCGAATTGCCGAAGCGCGTCTTTCAACCTTAAAGGTCCGACAGGCCGCCGCTGACGACATGGTCGCCGAGCGCAAGGCTGAAGAAGACCTGAAACATAAAGAACTGGCATCGGCCGCCGAACGTGAGGAGCTGCAGGCGCGCGTCGCCGCCGCCGGAACCTTCTACACGGCGGTGGGTACGCTTAGCCCTTCGAGTCTGCAGCGGGGGTCGCAAACTCTTTATCGTTTAACCGACCCGGCGACCGGCCGAACGGTCGTTTATATCCGCACCAACGATTCTAAATTTGCGGGGCTGCTCGACAAGTTTGTCGGCGTTAAGGGCGAAGTGCTCACAGACCCGCAACTAAAACTCAGGATCTTGACGCCCACCGATGTGGTTCCCATCGACCAGGGACGCATCGGAAACGGAATAAGTGCACAACTGCTTCCACCGAGCATGCAGCCACAAGGTACACCAGTGCAGCCGGCAAATTCAGTCCAGCAGTAGATTTGACGGCGATCCAAGCCAGAGCGCATTTAGCATGATTGTAGATAAGGGGTGCGCTTTTCATCAGTTCGCAATTCATGATCTCCTCCCCTTCTCGGGGAGGATTTTCATTTGAGGGACTACTTTTCCTTCCATAGTGCATGCGGGACCTGCCGATAGGGATACTGGACTTAAGATCAATGGGACAGATCAATCCATTCACGGGCATTCCACCGGTCGGGACATCACCCCCGAACCTGCGCGGTGGGCGGCGCGCGATCGACCAAAACCTTCCCGCTGCCCCCGAAGACGATGACATGCTGGTCGAAAACAATGGGGAAGCATCAGTGATAGACGGCGATTCATCGAATTCCGACCAGCAGCCACAGGATGGATCCAACCAGAGACCACCCAGTGACCATGCGGCTGATGAGCCCGCGCATATCGATTTGACTGCTTAAAAACTACCGTCTGACCGGTTCTCCCGTGCTTTGACGCCGGGCTCTCCGTGCACCGATAAACGATCGCACACACAAAACCACGTAAAAAGTGCATAGCCCGAACATTGCCGATTTAGCCATGGCAGCGGATCTGGCATGTCCCGCGAGATCGCCCCCGATCAGCTTCACAAGTCCGGCCACAGTTCCGGCAGCGCCCACCAATGCTAATAGAACAGCGCCGTGCATGGCGTGCATGCGCCAACTGGGTTTGGCCCACGAAATTGCTCCAAGGATGAGCGTGACGATTCCAAAATAAGCGGGGATCAGGGCTGTCTTACTGACCTGATCAGTTCCAAAATACGAACCAACGCCCAAGGCCGTCAGAAGCACGCCCAAAACGATGGTGATCATTGGCATGGGTTGATAGGCTAGTTGCCGCGACGACTTTTGTCACTCTCACCAACTCAGCCCATGAGGTTCCATGTTGCAACTATTGGCGCAGACTGAAGCACCCGACTGGATTAAGCGGTTTTTCTTCACGGATTTTGCGATCTGGCATTTCGTGGTCCGCGGCGTAATCGTTTATGTGTTTCTGTTGGTGGCCTTGCGGATCAGTGGCAAGCGCCAGGTCGGGCAGTTAGCCCCGTTTGACCTGATTCTGTTGCTGGTGTTAAGCAATGCCGTACAAAATGCCATGAATGGGGGCGACAACAGCATTACCGGTGGGCTCATTTCGGCCACCACTTTGATCGCAATCAACTGGCTTGTAAGCTTCGCAACGTTTCGCAGCAAATCCATTGCCGGTTTGATTGAGGGCCGCCCCCTGCTTCTGATTCATAACGGCAAAATTCACAATAAAAATCTGCAACGCGTGAAACTCACGATTCATGAACTAAACGCGTCGCTGCGAGCGGCGGGTCATGCCTGCCCGGACAGCGTACGGTTTGCCGTGCTTGAAAACACCGGCAGCATATCCGTGGTTGGTATGCATGAACCGATCACCCACGCAAGCCATGGCGCTCAAAACAATCCTGCGATTGAGCGCGTCACTGATTTGAAGCCCGAAATAAATCAAGCCTTGTAAGCAACGCCTGCTCAGGAGAAGTGACGACCTTAAAGTTCTCATCCGTCCATCACTCGCCAAGTGGCATACAATCCGGTGATGAGGATGGAGAATCAATGAGCCAGAACTGCTCCGATTGCGGGCTTGCCGTCGTTAATGCCGCACGCTTTTGTCCGCGTTGCGGCGTTGCGCTGCAGCCTCGGCCTGTGGTCTTGGGCGGCCCGCCCAAAAAGGTCGGTCTATCACCGACGGCTTCGGTGCGGGCGTTACCCACTTCGCCTTCGATTGCGTCGTCGCCTAAGCCGCGGGCACATCATGCCGGACGTGGGTGGGTATTATTCCTGGTTACGTTGATCATAATATCGGCGATCGCCAATCATGTTCGCCGGGGTAAGCTGTCAGAAGCAACGGCGCCGGTACCCGTGCTGACATTGCATTCGACTCTGATCGACACTGCCCCCCGCAGTAGCGATCCAGCCATCGATGATGCCTACCTGGGGCGGTTCACTACCGATGCCGACGGCTGGGTATGTCTTCCCCTGCGTGCCCGTGTACGGGCCCCAAAGGGTGGGAGAAGTCAGTTACTGGTCTATGTATTCGACGAACACAGTATGCCGGTACGCGTTGCCAATGGTCCGGAGGATTCGCCGTGGGTGTTTGCATCCGGCATAATCAATGCGACTGACCTGCATTCACGAGACGTTACACTGCTGATACCGTTGGCGAGCCTGGTCGGCATCCCTGCTGGCACCCCCCTCAACGTGCAGGCGGTGTTAGTGGACGAGGGGGGGAAAACGCTGGCCGCATCCGGTTTGCTTGCAATGAAGTATTACACCGATTCGGCCTATATCACCCGGGTCCGCGTGATTCATCAAGGATCGTCAGGCAATCCCTTCGTGATTTTTCGAGTTAGCGCTGTGGCCAGCTATTTGCCCGCACCGCCCACGATCGTGGTGCACTTTTTCAATGGGTTTGACGAACCAGTGCCGTCGACGTTTGATGACCGCCCGACGAGTCCCTTGGAGTTGCGACGAACTCTGCCCGCGACACGGATAACACTCGCACAGCCGCTTCCGGACCAGGATCTTTCAATCGCACTCAATCAGTTCCCCTATCAGTTAGCGCATGCGAGGGCAGCCCTGGAGTTATATCTGCCCGGTGACCGACTGCCGCTGGGAAAGACGATTGAGGTAGATTTCGACCTCCGTTAATCAATGATGCGCACACGTTGCCCATCGATGCGCAAACGCCCGGTGGCAAAGAGCCGGATCGCTTCTGGAAACGCTCTCTTTTCTTCATCGAAGACTCGATCTGCCAGCGCATGGGCGTCGTCGTTGTCATGCACTGAACAGACGCGCTGAAGAATGATGGGGCCTTGGTCGTAGGATGCATCCACAAAGTGCACGGTGCAACCGCTGATTTTGCAGCCTCTGTCGATCACCGCCTGGTGAACGCGAATACCGAACATGCCACGCCCGCCGAAGCTAGGGAGCAGGGCCGGATGGATGTTCATCACCCGTCCGTGATAACGCGATGGAACATCCAGTAAAGAAAGCCACCCTGCAAGACAAACCAGGGCAACGCCTGCCGCATCGCATCGCTCAAAAACAAGATCACTGGCTGCAGTGGAATCGGCAAAAGTGCGTCGATCTATGATTTCGTGCTGCAATCCATGCTGCATGGCGCGCTCAGTGCCCAGCAATCCCGCCCGCGAAGCGATTACCAGCCGCACCTGGACGTTCAGGTCCCCCGCCGCTTTCTGATCCAAAAAGTTCTGCAGTGTCCGACCGGATCCACCAATCAGCACCGCGATCTTCAATGCTTCGGGCATGATTCTCCGCCGATTCAACCGCTTTGCGTAACCAGATAAAGCGCTGCCATCCGTACGGCGAGGCCGTTGGTTACCTGCTGAAGAATTCCACTCTGTTTGCCATCGGCGATAGTCGAGCTGATCTCGATGCCACGGTTCATTGGGCCCGGATGCATGATGAAAACGTCTTTTTTGCAACGTTCAAAGCGCTCAACCGTGAGGCCAAAGAAACGGCTGAATTCTCGCACGCTGGGAAATGCGCTGCTTTTGACCCGCTCAAACTGGACGCGCAGCATATTAATCACATCCAATTCACCGATGATCGAATCAAAATCGTGCACGACCCTGGCACCGAGTTTTTCAAATACATTGGGTAGTAAGGTTGGGGGTCCGACCAGGATGACCTCAGCCCCCAGCTTTTTGAGTGCCCATAGGTTTGAACGCGCAACCCGGCTGTTGACGATGTCGCCGACGATTGCAACCTTCAGTCCCTCAATGTGCCCGAAACGTTCCCTTATGGTGTAAACATCCAGCAGCCCTTGCGTCGGATGTTCATGGGCTCCATCGCCCGCATTGACGATGCTGCACTGTACTGAGCGGGCCAGCAGATCGGCGGCACCCGCTGCAGGATGCCGCACCACGATCACATCGACGCCCATCGCCTCGATATTGCGCGCAGTGTCGACCAGCGTTTCGCCCTTGGATACGCTGGACCCCTTCTCCGAAAATTCGATGACATCGGCTGATAGACGTTGCGCTGCGAGGGCGAAACTGGTACGCGTACGGGTGGAATCTTCAAAAAATGCATTGACCACGACCCGCCCGCGCAGGGCCGGTACTTTTTTCACACTCCGCTTTGAGACCTCTCTGAACGAATCAGCGGTGTCGATGATGAAACGCAACTCGTCTGCTGACAGTTCTTCGAGCGTCAGCAGATGCTTGCGTCGCCAGCGGGAAGTAGGTTTGGACATTGCATTGAACGGAGCGTGAACATCTTACACTCAGCTGCGCGGCTCCACCACAATTTCATCACGGCCATCGGTTTCGGTCAGGCGCACATTCACGCGATGATCAGGCGGAACATCCCGCAGGGTCAGGCCCACAAAATCGGGTTGTATCGGCAACTCGCGGCCCCCCCGGTCCGCCAGTACCGCTACCCGGACGAGACTCGGCCGCCCGAAATCGAGAAGCGCACCCAGCGCCGCGCGAATTGATCGCCCGGTAAAAATAACATCATCGACCAGCAGCAGCGGTTGCCCGGTAATGTCAATGTCAATTTCTGTCGGACGGACGAAAGCCTTACCACCCGCTTGCGAAAGATCATCGCGATAAAGAGTGATATCCAACACCCCCCGGGAAATTTGAGAAAAACCCTTGGCTTTCAACCTGATTTTGAGTCGCTCCGCCAGAACTTCACCGCGGGTAAGAATACCAATAATGCTCAGCGGTTGCTGGTCTGAAAACGAACTTGCGATCTTGTCCACCAACCGATCAAAAGCGGATCGGATATCTTCCTGCTCATATTGAGTCCGCATAGATGCGATTAGGTTACGTGTAATCGCATGGCCATGCAAAACCGTGCAATGCGGATACGACCATGCTCATTGAACGATGCCGATTCGGCCAGGTCGGCGATGACGATGTGCGCGACTCTGTTTAGTTTTTCGCTGCCAGGCGCGTCAGGGCCGATTTGAATTCGTCTTCGGTCAAAATCCCATGCTCGCGTAGCGACATGAGTTTCTGCAATTCAGGATTGGTGGGCTTTCCGTCGGTTTTGGGAGCAATGGCCGGTTCCAACGTTGCGACCGTGGGTTCGGATTCGCCTTTTTGCTGGCGGTCGTAGGCACCACGCATAAGGTTGCGCAATGCCATCAGGCAAGTGTCGGACTCCATGTATGTCGGGGGCATTCGCAAGTAAACGGTGTGATCGTCGATCACACGCAGCGTGCCGGGAGCGCCCGTTAGCGCCTGCTGAGCCTTGCCCGCTTCACGCAGCGAGAGGATCACATCCGGCTCGCGCTTGGCGATGCTTTGAATCCCAAAAATCGTTGCCAGAAGTTTCAGTTCGGTCATCGCCAAAAGGATGATGACCTGGCGGGGCAGTTCTCCAAACGCGTCTTTCAAATCCTCGCTCAGCAAGTTGAGCATGTCGATGCTATTGCACCGGCTTAAGCGGCGATAGACGTCCATCCGTTGGCGATCACCGGGGATGTAGGCCTTTGGAATGATCGCCGACACCCCGATGTCAACAATCGCTTCTGGTTGAGTGGGTTTGGGTTCGTGCTTGAGCTGACGGGTCGCCTCTTCCAACAGTTGGCAGTACATCTCGTACCCGACGGTGGCAATATGGCCTGACTGTTCTGGCCCCAGAATGTTCCCAGCGCCCCGGATTTCCAAGTCGCGCATGGCGATCTTAAAACCCGCGCCCAGGTGGCTGTACTCTTCGATTGCCTTGAGCCGTTTGGCTGCCAGATCAGTCACGGGCCGATCGGGCGGTAGCAGCAGGTAGCAATACGCTCGGTGTTTCCACCGCCCCACGCGGCCGCGCAACTGGTGAAGCTCACTGAGCCCGAAACGGTCGGCGCTATTGATAAAAATGGTGTTGGCGTTCGGAATGTCTAAACCACTTTCAATGATCGTGGTGCAGACCAGAATGTCGGCCTCATGCCGGATGAATCCGAGCATCACTTTTTCCAGTTCACCTTCGCCCATCTGGCCATGCCCAATCAGAATCCGTGCATCAGGGACCAATTTGTGAATCTCGTCGGCGATTTCGATGATGTTGTGAACTCGGTTGTGCACGAAATAGATCTGGCCCTCACGCGTGAGCTCTCGCACGATTGCCTGCTGGATGCGCTGCTTGTCATAAGCCATCACTTCTGTGACTACGCTGCGCCGATCCTGCGGGGCAGTGGTTAGCGAGCTGATATCACGTAAGCCAAGCATGCTCATGTGTAATGTGCGAGGGATGGGTGTAGCGGACATCGTCAGCACATCCACGGTTTTTCGCATCTGCTTCAACCGCTCTTTGTGTGTTACCCCGAACCGCTGCTCTTCGTCGATTACCACCAAACCCAAGTCAGCGAACTTCACGTCCTTACTGATCAGTCGATGGGTGCCGATAAGGATGTCAAGTTCCCCGGCATTTAGTTTCTTGACGATCGCCTTCTGCTGAGCGGCAGTTTTGAAACGGCTGATGGAGTCGACAGTAAACGGGTAGTTAACCATACGTTCGCGGAAGGATCGATAGTGCTGTTCGGCCAGCACAGTAGTCGGCACGAGGATAGCGACTTGCTTGCCAAATTCGACAGCTTTGAATGCAGCGCGCATGGCCAGCTCAGTTTTTCCATAACCCACATCTCCGCAAAGCAGACGATCCATCGGACGCGGGCGCGTCATATCCTGCTTGATCTCTTCGGCGCTGATGAGCTGATCCTGCGTCGGTTCGTATGGAAATTCCGCCTCAAATTCCTGCTGCCATTCGGTGTCCGGGGGAAAAGCAGTACCGGCTTCGGCTGCGCGGGCGGCCTGTATCTCAATGAGTTCCGCGGCCATGTCCATCACAGCTTCGGCAACCTTAGCTTTTTGCTTCTCCCACGCCCCGCTGCCCAAACGAGACAACTGCGGATGACCACCAAAGCTGCCAACATATTTCTGGATCAAGTTAATGCGCGCCGCCGGGACGTGTAGGGTGGCGTTGTCGGCAAATCGCAAACTTAGAAGTTCATCGGTTTTGCCATCCCGGGTAGACGTGTGAATGCCCATGAAGCGGGCGATGCCATGCGACACGTGCACAACATAATCCCCCTCCTTCAGGTCCAGGAATGAGTCCACGGGCCGAGAGGCGATCACCTTCTTCACTCGACGGCGCATCTCGTAACGATGGAACAATTCATGGTGGCCAAGCAGTGCCATGGAACGTCGGGCATCGTTTTCATCCCAGACGAAACCGCGATGGAGATACCCCAGGAGAATATTGATTTTCTCGCGAAGTCCCGGCTGGTCCTGCTCCAGCAATTCGCCGAACCGCTGCGCCTCACCGACGTTGTCGCAGAACACCGAGACGTCGTGGGTTTCAGCCAACTCGGCCAATTCATTCAGTGCCTTTTTCGCTTCCGTCTCAAAGCGCTGGATAGAGCGAACGGGCAAGTTCAGATGCTGCACCTGCTTAGAGCCAATAAGACTTGGCATGGTCGTGGTGCCCTGGTCGAACTGGCTAAGCTCCAGTCGGGCAAATTTATTGGCGTGCTCGAGGATCGCTGAGAGCGGATACATTCCGCGCATGTCTGGTAGTCTGTCAATGTAGCTCTTGGCCTGTTCAGCGATTTCCAGCGGTGCCCATAAAACAACCACCGTGTTTTCAGGAAGATAGCTGAGCAGATGGGTCGACGCCGACGTTTCCGGTAACTGACCTTTGACGTCGAGCAGCCTGATGGTTGGCAAGGTATCGCCACTACCAAGTGTATCGAGATCGAAACGGCGAATTGATTCGATTTGATCGCCGAAGAAGTCGATGCGTACGGTAAGGCCGACTTGCTCCTCGCTAAGCTCAAAATCTCCGGGCAGATAGACGTCGATAATGCCACCACGCACGGCAAAATCACCCGGAGTCTCCACCTGTTCGAGGCGGTTGTATCCATGCTCGGTAAGCCAGACGATCAATTGTTCGGAATCAAACGTTTGGCCGGATTTGAGCTCGACGATCAGATGCTGCAGTTGCTGGCGCGACGGTACTGATTGCATGAGTGCCTGGATCGAAGACACCATTAACAAGGGCATGGTCTGGTCGGGCTGCATCGCCGCCAAGCGGGAAACCAGTTGCAGGCGATTGGCAACCTGCTCTTCACTAACCTTGCCCATGGAACCGCTGAGTTCCAGCGCTTCAAGGACTTCGGGGCGGCGACCATGAAATAGCTGCATGTCATCCGCAAGGTCGTCGGCTTCATCAAGGTGGCCGCAGATGAGCAGAACGGGCCGGTTGAGGTGTGTATCTACGGCTGCCGTGGCAGC
>JBBSFP010000024.1:0-14026 GCA_038238625.1 Tepidisphaerales bacterium | reverse complement strand
CTTGACGGCCAATCGGCAACGCTCTGCGGTCGGCTCGACCCCGCTGATGTGATGGATGGCAAAATCGTTCCCGCTCACCTCACCTGCACGATAGCCGTGCTGCCCAGCGGTCCTTTCCTCCGGGCTGCGGGTTACCTGATCAAATAAGCATTCCATCGCGGCACGGCGGGCGCTATTGCCGGGGTACAAACAAAGGCGCGGCTCCCATGCCGCGCCTTATTGCCAATCTTGTCTGCACCGACCCACGCTGAACGTCAATGGGATAATTATTTCCGCTTTGCCGCATCGGCAAGGGCAGCCTGCGCAGCCGCCAGGCGGGCAATGGGTACGCGGAACGGCGAGCAGCTCACATAATCAAGCCCGACGCGGTGGCAAAACTTCACGCTCTCGGCTTCGCCGCCGTGTTCGCCGCAGATGCCGATCTTCATGCGATCGCGGGTTGCACGGCCCTTGCGGATCCCCATCTCCACCAGCATGCCGACACCGGATTGATCCAGCGACTGAAATGGATCGCTTTTGAAGATCGCCTTTCCACCGTCTTTTTCGCTCATCACATAAGCTGGAAGGAATCGCCCGGCATCATCGCGAGAGAGCCCCATGGTCAGCTGTGTGAGATCATTGGTTCCGAAGCTGAAGAATTCCGCAGCCTCGGCAATTTCATCAGCTAAAAGAGCCGCACGCGGGGTCTCGATCATGGTGCCGACCGTATACACGAGCCGCACCCCCGCTTCCTTGATAAGCTTATCCGCCACCGCGCGGGTCTCATCGGCCAGAATTCGCAATTCCTTTCGGTCGATGATCAGCGGAATCATGATCTCCGGGAAAACCTTGATCTTGCGCTTGCTGCAATCGATCGCCGCTTCGATGATCGCACGAACCTGCATCTCAAGAATTTCCGGGTAGGTAACACACAATCGGCAACCACGGTGGCCGAGCATTGGATTGGATTCGTGCAACTGCTCGCTGCGGTGCTTGATCTTCTCCACGCTGATGCCCGTTACCTGGCTCAGACGCTCGAAACCCGCATCATCTTTGGGTGTAAATTCGTGCAGCGGTGGGTCAATCAGCCGGATGGTCACCGGTTTGCCATCCATCACCTCGAAGATCCCGATGAAGTCGGCTCGCTGAAAGGGCAGCAACTTCGCCAGCGCTGCTTTACGGGCGTCGAGAGACTCGGCTACGATCATCTCCTGAATCGCCAACCGACGTTCTTCGGTGTCGAAGAACATATGCTCCGTGCGGCAAAGGCCGATGCCTTCGGCACCCATTTCGATAGCCTTCTTAGAATCGTATGGCGTATCGGCGTTGGTGCGCACTTTCATTGTGCGAAACTGGTCCGCCCAGCCCATGAGGGTTTCATAGGTAGCTGGTAATTCCGGATCCTTCAGCGGCAGCTCACCGATATAAACCTCACCGGCTGAGCCATCCAAAGTGATGAACTGCCCTTCCTTGACGGTCTTGCCGTTGGCCTTGACGGTGTTGGCGTGGTAGTCGATCTCCAGCACTTCGCAACCGACGATACAACACTTGCCCCACCCGCGTGCCACCACGGCGGCATGGCTGGTTTTACCCCCGGTGGCGGTGAGAATGCCCTGGGCCGCGTGCATGCCGCCCACGTCCTCGGGGCTGGTTTCCTTACGAACCAGGATCACCTTGCGCCCCTGTTTGGCAAGGTCTTCTGCTTCGGCGGCCGTAAACACCACTTCCCCCGTCGCAGCCCCCGGAACGGCGTTAATCCCGCTCGCCAGGTGCGCCGCCTTAAGCTGTTCACCCTTGGTCTTGCTCGTATCGATTACCGGGTAAAACAACCGCTCAATATCCTCAGGCGCGATGCGGCCGACTGCCTGCTGCTTGCTTAAGACGGGCTTGGTTGCCATCGCCGCCCACTGGGCCGAGAGGTAACCCTTCTTGGATAACCGGGCGGCTTCGCCCTTGGACAGGAGTGGCTTGGTCGCCTGGTCGACGGCAATCGTGAACGCCGCCGCCGGAGAACGCTTACCCGTTCGGCATTGCAGCATGTACAACCGGCCATCTTCGATCGTGAACTCCAGGTCCTGCATCTCGTGGTAATAGCTTTCCAGAATCGCACGTACCGCCAGCAACTGGTCATAGACATCCGGCATCTTGTCATTGAGGGTCGACAGCTTCAGCGGAGTGCGGATGCCCGCCACCACGTCTTCCCCCTGCGCGTTAATCAGGTAGTCGCCATAGAAAGTGTTTTCGCCGCTGTTGGGATCGCGCGTGAAGCAGACACCTGTGCCGCTCCCTTCGCCTTTGTTCCCGAACACCATCTGCAGAATGTTGACCGCGGTTCCCTTCAGATCTGAAATCTTTTCCACACGGCGGTAGGTCACCGATTTCTCGGCTTCCCAGCTATTGAACACCGCCATGATCGAACCCCACAGCTGGGCCATCGGATCCTGCGGAAATGGCTCGCCCTTCTTTTCCTGATAGAATTTTTTGAACTGCCCGCACAGTTGTTTGAGCGATTCAGCCGGAATATCAGGATCCTCCTTCACACCCAGTTGCACCTTAATCTGGTGCAGCATGTGCTCCATTGGCTCTTTGCTGAGCCCCATAGCGGTGGTCGAGTACATCTGGATGAACCGGCGATAGGCATCGTAGGCAAATCGGGGGTTTCCGGTTTTAGCGGCCAGACCTTCAACCGTTTGATCGTTAAGACCGAGGTTGAGAATAGTTTCCAACATCCCGGGCATGGAACGGGCGGCACCCGAACGCACTGCCAGCAGCAGCGGATCGTTCCGATCGCCAAGCCGCTTACCCGCCGACTTTTCAAGCTTCGTCAATGCTTCACGAACTTCTTCCTGAACTCCCTTGGGAAGCTTGTGCCCCAGCCGGTAATACTCCTCGCACGTTTGTATTGTGACCGTGAATCCACCCGGCACCGGTAAACCGATGCTGGTCATCTCCATCAGCCCCATCCCTTTGCCGCCGAGAACATTTTTACTGAGTGTCTCACCCTTTGCCTCGGCTTTTCCTCCGCCAAAAAAGTAAACGCGCTTCAATGTTTTAGCAGGCATTGGAGTGGGTAAATTTGCGTTACGCCCGACCGGCTTTACGGTATTTTTCTGGGCAAAGGTGCTGCTCATCTTGGCCATGAATAAGTCCTCTCGATCCCGCGTTTTTCGTGGGAAAGCTTAAGCGTGCAGTAGGTGGAAGCCGGTTCGGCACATCATTGCCCAATACCCGACTTCGCGAGTCAGGCAGTATAGAAACGGGTAAAAATGGTGTCAATTTAGCACTCCACCGATCCGATTTCTTACATCAGGCTTGACTCTTACTTTTATCAAAGGAAAATATACTCATGGAACAAGAATTTCAGAAAGACATTGTTGTGACCAGCCGCGGGCAACTCACGTTACCCATGCAGGTGCGTAAGGCGATGCAACTGGGGAAAAAACGCAAGTTACGCTTAACCATGAGCCGGGCCGGTCAGGTCACGCTCAGGCCTCTCCCGGATGTGATGTCGCTGTTTGGATCGCTGAAAAATGAACTGCCTCACGATCTCAGAGAAAAAGCCAAGGCGCGCCACGCCATCGGGAAGCAGGGACTCAGTCGTAATTGACCTGTCCGGAAGCTGCCAGTGCGGCCGGATTCAACCCCAAAGGGTGAAGCTCGAATGCGACAGACGATGCACACCCATACGACGCCGGTTTTTCAGTTAGACGCCAACGTCTTGATCCGTTTCCTTCGCAATGATCATAAAGATCATTCTCCCCGGGCCGCGCGACTGATCCAGGACGCCAACGATGGAAAAATCATTTTGGAAGTGTCGGCCGTCACCATTTCGGAAATCTATTATGTGCTCAAATCGGTCTACCAGGTCGATCGCCGCCACGTCGCCCAAACACTATCGGCTGTCCTGAACACTCCGGCCTTTCAACTGATGGAACACGCCAGGATTCTGGACGCCCTTAGCAGGGTTGAAAAAGTGAACGTCGATTTCGGGGATGCGTACCTGGCCGCGTCCGCAGAAGAACGTAAAACCATGATGGCATCCTTCGATCGTGACCTGGACAAATTCGAAGACGTGCAACGTCATGAACCGTGAGGGGCTTCAAGCGTAGCGCCTCCACCAGAGCATCGCGGTCGCGATAGCGGTGGCTGCCGCTATTGCAAACATGGGTACCAGTGAAGTGTTTTGGCGCGGCCAGGGGATGTCAATCGGGGTGGCCTGCCGGACATCGATCACTTGCCCCCCGGTGCGGTCGGCCAGTGCGTGCATGGCAGCGTGGTCGTTTCCCACAGCATCGAATTCAGACGCATAGCGGGCCGGGATGGCAATGCGATCGATGACGGCGTCGTTGTGGCGAACGGTTGCCGTAGTCATTTGGCGTGGCGCATCCAGGGTTAAGCGGAACTCACCGGGCGCAATCTGCGGGATAATATGGGGTTGACCGGTGCCGAGTTGAAGCGTGAAAGAAAGGTCATTCAAAAAATCCCCGGCGTCTTTGGCATCGATGTCTATCTTCAATTGTGGGCCCGTTTCGAAGTGGATATGCAAACGCGGATCGCGCGGCGGTGTAGCAATGATGTCGGCGAGGCGAGCTGATTCATCCGGAGTCGCCGAATAAGCCAACGCCATGACCTGCCCGCTTCCGAGTCGCCAATGAGCGGCCAATGGTGCCGTCGGTGGGGAATCGTCAAGCTGCGTGGCTCGCGGTTTTAACCATGCGTGGTTCCAGGGCGTGACCGATCGCGGCGGCGGTGCATTGGTGATGACTGGCTTGAAACGAACCATCGCCGGTATGTGTTCCAACTCCTGGGGCATCGCATGCTGTGCCATTTTTCGAATGGCATTGGCCCACGCTCCGGAGACAACCTGGTGGTCAAAACTACCAGCCGTAGCGCGGATTATTTCTCGCAAAGCGCCCGACCCCTCGCCGCTGCCGATCGCCATCACATGCAGATGAATCTTTTTGTTGTTCAAAGCATCGGCGACTCTGGCCGGTTGCTCGATCACCGCCTCGACGTCGCTGACGACAACGAGTTGTTTAATCAAATCCGCATCAGCCTGGGCTGCGACGCTCATCAGCACGCTCTCAAGATTCGTTGGCCCGCGCGGCAAAATTTCGGGCGGTACCAACCGCGACGTCTCCGCTACGCTCCGGCCAGCCGACCACCAGCGCACCGCTCCGGCAAAATCACCAATGCTGGCAATATCTGACGGTGGCAGGTGTTTGAGCAACCGCGTAATCGCGCTGGCTGCGGCCTGCCATTTGGTTTGATCGCCAGTCGAGGCATCCCCCATCGATCCGCTGGAATCCAACAGCAAAAGCCAATGCTGCGTGGGATGCGGAGGCGTGCTGGCGAGTGGCGATATCGCATCCAGCCCGCTCCCCGGATAGCCCCCAGCGGCAAAAGCATGCTCGCCGCCAACGATCAGCACCGATCCACCCAGATCCTGCACATACTGCTGCAAACGGTCCTGTTGATCGGTGCCTAGCGCATCGGCCGGTATGTCGTCGAGTACGATCACGGCGGGTGCCAGAAAGGCGTTGGAATCCGTTGGCAGGCCTTCAGGGGGAAATGAATGCCATTTGTTATCCGGCGGTTGGTCTCCGATCCACCACCGCTCACTTGCGAATGGCGGCAACGGTTGCAAGCTAAGCGCATTGTTTTCTGGCCAGGCATCGCTGTCGGCGAAACGCGCAGCTACAAATGTCGCATTGGGGTGCAGTGCCCGGCTGATAATCGCGTTGCCGCCCGGCAAGATACTGGTCATCGGCGGATAGACACCCTCTAACGCTAAGGTTCCGCTCCCACGAACCGTAGCTACCACTTCATCCCTGCCCGGGGCTGCGCGAACCTCCAGCCTTTCGACAGCGGCGTCGGTTACCCGTTCGAGTTGGGGATCGATCACCGGGTACATTGGCGGTCCAGCAGCCGGCAGCGGAAATCGAGCATCGCTGAAAAGCAAAACGCACAGCGCATCCATCGGGCAATTGAAGCGAGTTTGTTCCGTCGCCAACTCCGGTAATTGCGGACCTGCAAAGCGAGTCGGGTCATCCGCCAAATTATCCGAAGCGAAAAACTCCAGTCGGTAGGGCGCATTACCGAGCAACTGGCGGATGCGCTTCTCCAGGTCGGGTCGATTGCGAAAGGCAGCCGTGCGCGTGCTCGGAGAGAGATCGACCATCACGAGCAACTCCTGCACTTGCGGCCCTTGCCATCGCGGATTTGCTGCGGTTACACACAACGAAATCAGGCCAATCAGCAGAAGAATTCTGGTTACCGACGGCACTTTTAACCGGCGCCGCCACGCGACGGCGATCGTGAGCAAGCTGATGAAGAGTGTGGCAAAAAAAGCTGGATTCATGGGAATCGCTATTGTAGCGGACCGAGCCGCGCGAGCGGGGTTAACTCGACCGTTTGAGTGTTTTATGGCGTGACAAATGAAGTAACGCGCGCCTTTTCGTCGCCGCCGCACGCGGTTAAAACCATCCCCATGGAACCAGCACGATCCACCACAATCCTCAGCTTGCGGCGGGACGGACAGGTCGCCCTCGGGGGTGACGGGCAGGTCACGCTCGGCGCAATCGTCGCCAAGCATGATGCAATCAAAGTGCGGCGGATCGGCGGTGGCAAGGTGCTCACCGGGTTTGCTGGATCGGCGGCGGATGCGTTCGCATTGCTGGAGCGATTCGAAAAAAAGCTCAGCGAATTCCCCGATAACACCCGCCGCGCTGTGATCGAACTGGCTAAAGAATGGCGTACCGATCGCGTGCTGCGGCGGCTGGAAGCGATGCTCGCCGTCGTCGATAAATCCACGAGCCTTATTGTCAGCGGAGCGGGCGATGTCATCGAACCGACCGACGGCATCATCGGGATCGGCAGCGGAGGCCCTTATGCACTGTCCGCCGCCAAGGCGTTGCTTCAGCATTCGCAGCTGTCGGCCACTCAAATCGTCGAAGCGGCCCTGCGGATCGCCGGTGAAATCTGCATCTACACCAACACCAACATCAAAGTGGAAACGCTCTAGAATTGGGCGACTTCAGAAAGCTGGACCGGGCGAACCTGGTCGATTCGAATTAGGCTAATGATTTCTGCAACCTATCGCATCGTGATCTCAGCGCGGTGACGGCTGGCCATCTAGCTACTTCAGGAACCTGATGTCGATGGTTTTTAGACCATTTTCGCTCGAACGGGTGGTGAACGCTGTGGAAAAAGTCCGCCAACGCCTGCTCAAGGCCGCCACCGCCCTGAATTCGAGCGGCGTTCCCTACGCAATCGCGGGTGGCAACGCCGTCGCATTGTGGGTGTCGCGGGTGGACGAGGGTGCGGTTCGTAATACTCAGCGTGTGGATGTTCTGCTTCGGCGCGAGGATTTTAGCGCCGCCAGGGTCGCCCTCGAGGAAGCTGGTTTCGTGTATCGGCACGTCGGGGGCCGGGATGTTTTTCTGGATTCGGCGACGGCCAGACCACGCGAGGCGGTGCACATCGTCTTTGCCAATGAAAAGGCGCGGCCCCACGAGTTATTAGCCAACCCGGATGTCAGTGAATCAGAAAATGCGGGAGCGTATCAAGTAATCTCGCAGCAGGCACTGACTCGCATCAAGCTGACCGCTTGACGCGACAAGGATCGAACTCATCTGCGTGACCTGATCGATGTCGGCCTGATCGACGCCACCTGGGTCGGAAATCTTGCTCCGATTCTGGCTGAGCGTCTACATCAACTACTGGATAACTCCAAGGGCTGATTGTTTTGCCGTATTAGGCTGCCCGCGAACCACGGGACTACAATCCCCCGGCCATGGAACACCTCACCCCGCGCCAGATTGTGATCGAGCTCGATAAGTACGTTGTCGGGCAGCAGGATGCCAAGCGCGCTGTGGCTGTTGCCATCCGCAATCGCTGGCGACGGCAGCAGCTGCCTGACGAGATGCGCGGCGAAGTTTCCCCCAAAAACATCCTCATGATTGGACCCACGGGGGTTGGGAAAACTCAGATCGCCCGTCGCCTGGCATCCCTCACCAACGCCCCGTTCGTTAAAGTCGAAGCCACCAAGTATACCGAGGTGGGATATCATGGCCGCGATGTGGAATCCATGGTCCGTGATTTGCTGGATGCAGCTATTGCAATGGTTCGCCAGGAGTTAACAGAAGCAATTCGTGGACCCGCTGAGGCGCACGTGGAAGAGCGGCTGCTGGATGCGCTGATCCCCAATGTGGAAACGCCCGCCGCCAGCGATGAGGAAGCCAAGGCCCGAATGGATCGCACACGAAGCAAGATGCGCAAACAATTAAATCAGCGCGAACTGGAAGACCGACTGGTTGAAATCGAAGCAGAACGCCGCCCCACTGCGATCGGTATGTTTGGCCAGGCCGGGATGGAGATGGACGTCGAAATGCAGGCAATGGTAGAGAAAATGATTCCAGCTCGCCGTGAAAGCAGGCGCGTATCAGTGCGCGACGCACGCCGCGTGATGTTTGCCCAGGAAACTGAGAAAATGCTGGACCGGGACAAAGTTCATCGGACGGCGATCGAGCGCGCCGAGCAGGGCGGCATCATTTTCCTGGATGAAATCGACAAGATCGCCGGGTCAGAGAAAGGGCAGGGTCCGGACATCAGCCGCCAGGGCGTGCAGCGAGATTTGCTGCCGATCGTCGAAGGCAGCACCGTCGTCACGAAGTATGGTCCGGTGAAGACCGATCATGTCCTGTTCATTGCCGCCGGGGCGTTTCATTCGAGCAAGCCAGGCGACTTGATGCCCGAGCTGCAGGGGCGGTTTCCCATTCGAGTAGAGCTCACCGATTTGACGCAGGACGATTTCGTTCGCATTCTCCGTGAGCCGCGCGATTCGTTGACCGGCCAGACTATCGCTCTCCTTAAGACCGAGGGAATCGAGGTCACCTTCAGCGATGATGCAATCGAGCTCATAGCGCAAATTGCTTTCGATGTGAATCGCCGGGCGCAGAACATCGGCGCGCGTCGGCTCTACACCATCATGGAAAAGGTGTTCGAGATAATCAGTTTTGATGCGCCGGATTCAGTTCAAAAAAAGTTTGAGATCACCGCCAGCTATGTCCGAGAACGGCTGGCGGATGCCTTGCGTGATGAGGATCTGAGTAAATTTATTCTCTAAAACGTGGTTCACGTTTCAGGTAGGAATTGTGGTAGCCATTTCGCTGGAATTGACACTCCTTTACTTCTGCACTCCCCTGCTGATTGTCTCCGGGTTCTTGCCCTTGCGCTGGACGATGCCACTGCTGTTCAGCATGACCCTGATTATTGGCGGGCTGGTGTTAGTGCGCAACGTGAAACGTTCACAGTTGGGAATGGAAGATGCCGGCCACCGGAACTTCACCCGCTGTGCGCGCCTTGGGCTGCTCATCTGGGCAATCGCACAAACGTTGGCGGCATGCCTGCACCTAGCGTTGGGACGGGCAGTTTTTCCGATGCTCGAACAGGCACCCCTGCTTTTTGTAGCGTTGGTATTTTTTTACGCCCTCAGCGTGATGGCGCAAGAGTTTTTGTTTCGCGCGTTCTTTTTCTGGCGCTATTCGGGCCTGGCCTCACGGCCAGTGTTGCTTGGCCTCAACGTCGTCGCTTTCGCATGGGTGCACTATGTGTTTGGTTCCTGGATATCAGTTGTTTTAAGCGGCATCGGCGGAATCATTTTCGGAACGCTGTTTGTCCGCTATCGCAGTTTCTGGGGGGTTTGCCTGGTGCACGCGCTTTTCGGGCTTTCGGTATTTGCCATGGGGTATGGTAAATACTTCATGTCCGGCAGCCTGCGCTTTGCGACTTCAGTCCACTTCTGAAGACATCTCTGCGGCACCGGATGGCAACGGAGATCTATTCATGGTGCATGTGCTGGCGTTGATCTTTTCGGTACTCACCCCGACCAAGCTTTGGTATGCCGCCGATCAGTCGATCATTATTCACGTCGCCCCCCCCGCCGGCCGGGTGACTTTGGTGTTGACGGATTTCAATGGCAGCCCATCGGAAGCCAAGGCATCCGATCAGGTGGATTCCGCTTCCGATATCGACATCAGTGTCATCTATCCCACGCTGGGAAAGCCCGACACCTATTTGTTGTATGCGGTGCCGCAGGGGAAAGGGGTCACCGAATTTGTGGGAACGCCGCTGCTCATTAACGTGCGCGGTGACACCCGGCCCGGTGCCGCTGCCGGCGCAATGGTGCGGCGAATCGAACCGCTGCGCTATGCGGTGCTCGCCGTTCAGCAAGGCGAGAAAAATTTGGGGGCTATGACACTGGCTTTTTATTACGATGTGGCTCCGACAACGATTGATAACTTTTTACGACTGGCCGATGGAGGTTTCTACGATGGGCTTCCGTTTTTCAGGGTGGTGCCTGACTATGTTGCCCAAAGCGGGGATCCGCGCGGTGACGGCACGGGCGGGCCGGGCTACGCCATAGACGCCGAATTTTCCGACCGTAAACATGAAGCGGGGGTACTGTCGATGGCCCGCGCCGTTGACCCGTTTGAAACCGCCAACGTCCCTCCACGCCCGCAGTACGCCAACTCCGCTGGAAGCCAGTTCTTTATCTGCCTGAATTATGATTTCACCCGGCGACTCGATGGCGTGTACACGGCTTTTGGCCGCGTTGTCGAAGGAATGGACGTGCTGCAGAAAATTAGCGCCGTCGCCACCCCGCCCGCTGGCGTACCATCCACCCAGCCGGCGTCGGTGATAAAAACCATCGACGTGAAAAACGTCGATGCCGCGCACAACCCCTATCAGAATCTCCTGCATCCTAAAGAACCCAACTCCACGACGCGCCCGTGATGGGGCGGACCGTCGCCGATATGAGGGGCCGCCCGATCCAAAGCTTTCAAGCCTCGATCTTGAAAACCACCTTCTTCACATAATCGGATCTGCCATCATATAAGCTGGGCATGTGCCCGTCGTGCGGAAAGAATATGGCGAACATGCCCGCTTCCACCCAAAGGTCCGCACCGGCGCGCTCTGCAGGTGAATCAAAAAAAATCACGTCGCTGTCGGCGTCGTAGGCCTGTCTTTCCACCAGCAATCGCACCGGCGCCACGCGCATCAACTCCGATCCGGAGACGAGGTATTGCAGATCGATATATCGTCGATGCGCTTCAAAACGGCCCTCCGATGCGGGCTTAGGGACATAGCTCTGCACGATCGCGACCAGGTGGTCCCCATCGATTTGGTACCGCCCATCAGGACGCTCTACGAAATCACTCCCCATCGCGAGCAACGCCTGCGCAATCCGCCCGCCCAATGTGGCATAACTCGAAGCGTTTTCCAGGCGATCCAGGATCATTTGGACCTCGTTAATGGGAGTTGGCAGTGGGTGATGGCCAAAATTACGTCGATAAAAAAGCCCCGCAGGCGTGGGTGAGACCTGCGAGGCAGGAGGGGAAGAAACCAAATGTCGGCAACTGCTCTAATACTGCACTGCCGAACGAATAATTACGGTGCATTCAACACTCATAAATTAACATCAAAAGATGAGAACTTGATGAGAGTTTAACGATCGTATGGGGAGTTTCATCAGTACATAGCATCACAGGTATAGTACGCAAGTTGAAGCAAACAGTTCACCCACCTTAGGCAATCTTATCGACTGTGCCGTGTTTAATGTTTGTCCTCATTCCGCGGGTTCTGCGGATTGCAGGGCGCGCTTCACGCCCTTGGTAATCATCTCCCACCGGGCCTCTGGAGCTTTGTTAATGGTCAAAAAATCACCCAGCAGAAGCACGCTGGTCACGCCGCTGATTTCGAAAAAAGACCTGGCCATACTGTGATCTTTGGCCGCTTCGGCGTTGAAAAAGCTGACCGGTTGCCGACTTATCGGACCATCCAAAATGTATTTTAGCGCGTTGGGATTCGGGGTTGACTGCGTGTTTGTAACTGTAATCGGCATGTTTGCTCCAAACAACTGTTCTGCTGTAGGTGGTCTACACGGCCCTGGAACGCAAATTCGGTGCAACCGTCATCAATTGACCCATCTTCCTAGCCGATAGTGCGCCAGGGAACGTCGTCCGGGCACGCTTCGTTTCCGGAAAACGATTACCTCAGAGGAGCACTCGATGGGCTGGCAATCAAGAATTCATTGGGCGTCGGCGGCAGCGGCAATCATGGCGCTGCTCGGTGCCGGGGCAAACGCCGCCGCAGCAACACAAGCTTTTGCCGGCAGTGTGCCCACACCTTCCCAAAGTGTCTCCGCTGATTTCTTCCCCATCGGGGTTTTCTCACAGCCAACCAGTTCGTTCGCCAAGTGGCAATCGCGTGGCGTCAACACCGTTGTCGCATGGGAAGCCGAAGGTGGCAACTACAACATCGATCAGTGGAGTGCCGCCGCCCGCGCTGCCGGGCTGTACATGATCCGCCAGCCCAGCGCTAATCTTGCTGCGGACAATGTGGACTCGCATTTGCTCGCGTTCCTGCAGCCCGATGAGCCAGAAATCAACCAAAACTCCCCCGCCTCCCTTCAGGCCACCTATGCCGCCCTTAAATCTGCTGCCCCCAGCAAGCCCGTTTGGCTCAATCTCTCTGGTGGGTGGGTAGCCGGTTGGCAGGGAAACCTTAACAAGTCCACCTATCAGCCCTACCTCGCGGCTGCCGACTGGGTCAGCGCCGATATCTACCCGGTTACGGGTTGGAACAACCCCGGAATGATCAATATCGTCGGTAAGACCGTCGCCCGCCTAACCGATTACTCCGGTGGCAAACCCGCCTTCGCCTTCATCGAAACCAGCAATCAGCAGCTTCCCTGGGTGCCCAACGAACGTGGCGTGAGCTCCGCCGAGTTTCGCGGTGAAGTATGGGACTCGATCATCAATGGTGCCAAGGGAATCGTTTATTTTCCCCAGCAAATCAGCGGCTTTAATTTCGATGGCACCCCCTCCGAAGTGCAGTCGGAAATGACCAAGCAGGATGGCGTGATCTCCAAGCTCGCCCGCGTGCTCAACAGTGAACGAAATCCTTCTGGCACATCCATCACCGCATCCAATGCCGCCATCGAAGGCAGCTGGCGAATCGTCAATGGAATTCGCTATTACATTGTTC
The DNA here is from genome assembly GCA_038238625.1 of Tepidisphaerales bacterium. Lineage (GTDB taxonomy): Bacteria > Planctomycetota > Phycisphaerae > Tepidisphaerales > Tepidisphaeraceae > JBBSFP01. The sequence goes on along the minus strand of JBBSFP010000024.1, from coordinate 997 downwards.
TCAACGACTCAGCAAACTCCGCATCGGGCACCCTCACGCTGACCAACTCAAACGATGCTTCGTTGCACATCCTTGATGATTCTGGAACTGCCATTCCGCTGACCAATGGACAATTTTCGGTCAACCTCAATCCGTTCGAGTATCACATTTATACGAGCGACCCGACTGGCCAAAATCTGGATGTCTCCCTGTTTTCGCAGCCCACCTTCACCCCCGCCGCAGTGCCGGAGCCGATGATGTTTTGCTGGGTTCCCATGCTGCTGGTCTTAATGCGACGGCCGAGCCGCCAAGTATGAGTAAAGGGGCCAATTCAATCTAACGGCTGGAAAACCATCAGCTCGCGAATGGGCCGGGCGTTGCTCTGGATGCCATGCGGGCGCGTTTGCATCCTACGCCAGCACGTCCTGCTGATCGTTGAGCGGATTTAGACCGGCGAACTCCTGCATCTGAATCGGCTTGCTGGAGAAGAAGCCCGGCGTTGAAATTGCGGAATCGCTTGCAACAGTTTCGCTCTTCCCTGCGGCACGCACACTGATGCCGCCGACCTGTACAGCAAACAACACGGGCCGCCCACGCGTGCTTGGCACGAGAGCGGCTGATAAGTCGAATTTACCAGCGCCGAATCCGGCGGGAATGGTGAAAGGGATCCTGATGCCTATATTGCGGCCGACCGACAGTGTCGTCGCCAACGTCGCCGAACCAAGCAATGTGGCGCCAAGATGCCTACCCCCCTTAGACAAATAAATATTTACCCGGTCTTGTGATGAGAGTGGAAGTGAGTCGACATTACTGACGGTCACTCTGAACGAGGCCCGCGCCGTCTGCTTGATCGTTCCCAGAATTGCGGGGGGAGGAGTAAATGAGTCCAGCCGGTTACTTGGAACGGTGCCATCGCCCGTGGTATTTCCACCGACGAACAATGCCGTGTTGCCTACCGTTATTGCGGTGACGCCGGATCGTGGCAAAGAAAGCGTGGTAGTGGACCATCGATCAGTTG
>JBBSFP010000023.1:0-14387 GCA_038238625.1 Tepidisphaerales bacterium | reverse complement strand
GGACCCTGATCGGCTGCCCCCCGCTTTAGCTGGGGCAGCCACCGGCGTGCCCACCGGCAGAGCCACCGGCCAGGCCCAGCCGCGCAAACTGCTCCACTGGCGCATCATTGCCGCGCATCAAACCCACCAGCAGCCCGATCATCCGCTGCTCTACGGCGCTGTCCTGAATCGGATGCAGTTGCCCGGGATCAGTCTGCAAATCAAACAGCAACGTTTGGGCGGCAGTGGAGTTTTTCCAGGGCCGGGCCTGGTTGCCATTGGGATCGGGGTTGGCCCTGCTGATTTTCAGCAGCTGCAAATCCCTGGCCCACGGCTGCGGATCACTCAATTCCGCCCCGCGCAATTCCTCCACCGTAAATGGATGCGCCATGTGCGTCGGCATCAGCGTGTACTGATGAATGCCAACCCCCTCATCCGCGGTGCCGCGCATATAAACATACCGCCCATCCGTCACGTTCACCTGCGCTCCGAAAACACCGAACATCCCCGCTTCACGCACCGGCTGATCCGTGGCGATTGTCGCCGTCAATGACCGCCCCTGCATGCGCGGCGTGGAGGGCACACCGAAAAATTCCAGGAGCGTCACCGGCAGATCAATCGACGGCTGCACCAGGCTTTTTCGCCGCTCGTTGCTAACCCCACTGCGCGGATCCCACACAAAAAATGGCGTACGCGCCACCTCTTCGTAAAACGGCAAATGCACCTTGGCCCACTGATCGTGCTCGCCCAGCAGAAAACCATGATCGGTCCACACCACCAGCATCGTGTCTTTCCACAAATCCAGTTCGTCCATCATGTCCAGCACATCCCCCAGCTTCGAATCGCACATCGAAACCACCGCCGCATATTCCTTGCGAACATGCTCCACTTCCTCAGGCGTTTCATGCACCTCGCCATAATCCGGCCAGTCAAACAGCGGCCCGCGATAATCGTGCGGATAAAGATCCTTGTACTTGCGGTGTGAAAAAAAAGGCTCATGCGGCGAAAAAGTCTCGATCTGCAAAAACCAGTTGTCTTCGGCATGATTCCGCCGAATGAAATCCATCCCGCTTTCAAAAGTGCGCGACTGCGGATGTTGCTCTTCTGAACGCATGAAGGTGCGGTTGATCGTGTCCTGCCGCAAAAACTGACCGCGCCGACTTTGAAACCCCACCCCATCGGGCCACTTGGGATCGGCCACCTGGCCCATCCAAACGTCACCCTGCTGCCCGCGAAAGAATTCCCAGGAGTTGTACTTGGTGTGATACGTTGCCCCGCCATCTTCAAAATAGTGGTAATGATCGGTCGCCAGGTGCGTGTAGACGCCCGCTTTTTTCAGCATCGCCGGCATGGAATCATCGAATGGCTCCAGCGGTCCCCACGCCCGGTGCAGAAAGTTCGCCCGCCCCGTATGCAAATCCCGCCGCGCCGGCATGCAGGGCATCGAACACACATAAGACGTGTCAAACGTCGCCGCATGCCGGGCAAGCCGCTTGAAATTCGGCGCGTGCGTCCAGTCACACCCATAGTTGGGCAAAAAATGGCGATTCAACGAATCGAACATGACCATGATGCACTTCACACCCACCTCCAGATTTATGACGCCCGCGAACGCGCTTCGGCAAAGATTCCAACGGTCATCCGAATTTATCGCCACTCAACAAAACCCATAAGGTTTAAATCTTCACCGCGTGCTTCGCCAGGGATACTTTTGCAATACAGATTGGATCAACAGGGAACATAGGAAGAGCGCAAACAAAGCCAGCACGATGGCCGGCCCCACGGGCAACGTGGGGAGCAGGTAATGCTGGGTGAAAATCCCGCCGACGCTGCCGGCCAGCCCGCTGGCGATCGACAGGGCCAGCACCACATACAGTCTGCGGCTGAGCAGCAGGGCCGTGGCCCCCGGAAGCACCAGCAGGGCGGTGATGAGGATGTTACCTGCCAGCCGCATTCCAATGACGATCACCAAAGCAAGCATGAGCATGAGCAGATAGTGAACCAGTGCGGTGCGCACGCCGCTGATGCGGGCCAACTGCGGATCGAAGCTGTAGGCCATGATTTCTTTGAGCAGGGCGAACACCGCCATCAGCACGATGACCATCACGACGACGGCGGCCATGGCGGTGGCGCTGGAGGCGGTGGAAATCTCACCAAAAAGGTAGCGTTCCCAATCGGCTGCGGGGCCGCCGGGGCGGGCGTTGCGATACAGCCGCAGCGCCACAAATCCCCACGCCAGCGAGGCAACCATGAAGATGCCAATGGCTGAATCAGAGGCGAGCTTTTCCTCATGCCCGCGCGGCTGGGTGACATATGCAATCGCCAGCGCCACACCAACGCAAAAGCCAACCGCCACCAGGTAGGCGGCGGCCTCACTTTCCAGCAGTGGGAACGCCAGCGAGAGCAGCCACGCGCTACCGATGCCCCCAAACCCGGCATGGCTGATCCCTTCCCCGATGAACGCCCATCGCCGCAGCACGACGATCACGCTAAGCAATGCACAAGCCACGCCCATGGACGCGGCGAGGATGAGAGTAGGCATGTGCATCGTGATGCCGGCAAAATTCCCCGGATCATGGAAAATTCCGCCCGTAGCGCGATGGTTATATCAGCATTCGACACGGCCATGCTAATGACAACGCCACCTGCGAAGCTCCCGATAATCACGCGGCGGCATCGGTCATCAAAATGATGCGCAGCTGTTTTGCCATGGGTTGATAATGATCAGACAAATCCGCAGGCAATGCCAGTTGCGCGAAATGGCCAGAACCGAGCAGCGTTTTTACATGCTCAAAAAGTCGCTGATGCGCCGCACGATCAATCGATGGCTGAGGATCAAAAAATCGCGTCTGCGTGCCCGTGCATTCATCGATCACACACACGCAGGCCGGCGTGGGCTGGGGGATATCTAAAAATTCATGGGCAATGCCCAGGGCAGTCAATTCGGCGCGGATGGATTCGCCACGATCGCCCCCCAACATGCCTGTCAGCGTGATCGCCTTGCCCGAGGCATGCAGGGCGCGGGCGAGGCTGATCGTCGGGCCGATGGTTTGATGCGTGACGATCCGTGCGCGGTTCACACCCTCGTTTACGAAGCGCTTAAACACCATCCGCTGTTCCCAAAATGGGATCGGGCAGAGGCAAAGTGTGGCCGCGGGGTATGCAGTCGCCGCTGCGGTGACGGCGGCTGCATCGCCGGCATTCATGGCAGCTCCAGCAACATTTCCATGCTCGACAGGCGAAACCCGCAGGTTGCAAACAGCGCGCGGGCGGCATCATTTTGGGCGGCAGTATCCAGGCGAATCTGCTTGACACCCAGTTCGGCGAAACGCTCTGCCCCCAGCATCACCATCTGCCGGGCGATGCCCTCGTTTCGGTAATCCGGCTGCACCCACAGATCGTGAATGAAAGCGAACTCCTCCAGCCGATAAACCGGAATTTCCCGCTCGATGGTGGCTACCAGGAACCCCACGAGCGGTTGATCATCCGATTCAGCCACGATAAACACCGCCCGCTCATCGGCCGCCTGCCGAATGAGCCAACTGCGGTAACGCTCCGCCGGCTGCGGAAGAAACCCATACTTGGCCCGATCCCACGATTCATGCAGGGCGCAGATTTGCGCAACCATCGGCAAAACCGCAGGCACATCAGCAACGGTGGCAGGGCGAATCTGCATGCTTTGGAAGTATATGCCAGACTCGCTTGATCCATGATCTTCACACCCGGCCCGATTGCCCGGCGTGCGCCACCGGCGCACAATGGGCGCATGCAAGAGAACCCAAAACTACTCCACCTCGGCTGCGGCCTATGTGCGCCCCCGCAATGGGTGAACGTCGACGGATCCTCCAACGCCTGGCTGGCGCAACACCCGGTTTTGAAAAAAATCGTGCGCCTCCTCCACCTGGCGCCAAAATCTCAACTGGATATCCCATGGCCTACCAATATTCGAATCGCCAACCTGACAAAGCCGCTCCCCTGGGCCAACCATACTTTTGATGCAGTCTTTGCCAGCCATACCCTCGAGCATGTGCATCGCTCGCAGGCGGTGGAGCTGCTGAAGGAATGTGCACGGGTGCTGAAACCCGGCGGCGCCTGCAGGATGCTCCTCCCTGATTTGCAATCCCTGATCGATGAATACCTGGGCCTGCGAAAAGTAGAAGGTTACCCTCCCGGCCCGGCTGATGATCCGGCTCGCCGACTCTGCCAAAAACTCCTGATGCGCCCCGAAGCCGGGGCTCGCGGTGGATTTTTAATCCGCCTGCTGCGCTCCCGCGGGGAACTCAACGCCCACAAGTGGATGTATGATGCCCCATCGCTGGTGAAATTATTCCAGGAAGCAGGGTTTATTAATGTCAGCCAACGCGGATTTCGTGAAACACAGATCCCTCATATCGACCAAGTAGAGAGCGAAGGAAGAGTACTCAACGGCGCGGGCGTGATCGTGGAAGGGACCAAAGCGTAAATTAGATAGGGTTTAAATAAATCTGCCCGCCGCCCGGGGCGGCTTCGGCTAAGTTCAAGCAGCCGTCGCCCAGGCAAAAGCCCCCCCGCGCCCACCTCGCGCCATGGGGCCCGTTATTCCTTACCCGGCGCCGGCTGCTCCGTCACCACACGATTTACAGGTTCATAAATTTCGATGAACTTCTCAATATCAGCCGTCGTGCGGCGGCTATGGCCGAAACCCTCGATCGCCTCCCGGGTTCGGGCCTTGTCATAGTTCATCACCGACATCTCATAGGCCGCCACCATCATCCCCGTACGCCGCACCCCCTGCGCGCAGTGCACCAGCACCGGCTGCAGCCGCGCATCTTCCGTCAGCTTAAGAAACTTCTGCACATCCCCGCTGCTCGGCCAGCCACCCAATGGCACCGGCACCGATTCAAGAGCCACTCCCTTTTGTTGCAGTAACACTGCCTCTTCTTTGAACTGCGGCTTAGCCGGGTCTGCCAACTCCTGCGGATCGATCAGGCTCACCACCGTCTTGATCTTGCAGGAGTCAATCGCCCGCGCCAACTGCGCTGTGCCCTGCTGCCCGCTGCGGTAAAGCACCCCCGGCTGCACCGCCAGCAGGTGATAGGTCCGCGCCCGTTCCCAGGCCAGAAACCCGACCACACCCCCGGCCACGATCAATCCGATGAGCAATCCGATAATCCACCCGTTCATTTTGCGTTTAACTACCTTGATCATAAACCCTTGGCATCCCCCGCGACTGACATTCCTATGTCACCGCTTCCGGTATACATAGATTCCCCGATACTCCGGATGCAATGTTTAGGGGACAGGTTTTCATCCCATCAATGTTTATCTTCCCACGTCACCACGGGATCATGATACCCGTGCGGATCCTCAGGCAGGCTCTCCAGCGTGCGCATAAAACCCTCCGCCGTAATATCTTCATGCAGCACTTCATTACATAATGCCGCCGGTGCTGTCCCGCAGGAGCCCAGGCATTCATACTCCATCAGCGTGAATTTCCCATCGGATGTAGTCTGACCCGGGCCTATGTTTAATTTCTTCTGCAGCGATTCTACGATCTGACGGGAGCCACATATCTCACATGCCAGCGATCGGCATACGGCGATGAGGTACTTCCCCTTGGGCTTAAGCCAATATTCTTCATAGAACGTCGCGGTGTCCAAAACCTCAGCCGGCGCTATTTCTAAAAATGCCGCCAGCTCTTCCATTGCCTGCGTGGGAATCCACCCATATTCATGCTGCACGGCATGTAGCGCCGGCAAAAGCACCGCCCGCTTGGTCGGGTAACGCGGAAAATACTTCGCCGCCAGCTCCCCTTTCATCGCTTCCGTTAAATAGGGCTCCGCGCGCTTTTCAGGAGCGGTACGACGATTTTCCACAATCCAGGCCATGGGTCTCTTCCAAAAAAAGGTCCGCCGATTCAAATCCCCGATTGCTTATCGATCCAGCTCCGCCGCGATCACGTTGATGCTCCCCAGCACCGCCACCACATCGCTGAGCATGTGCCCTTCGATGAGCTTCGGAAATACCTGGTAATTAATAAAGGATGGCGGCCGCGTACGCACACGCCACGGCTGGTGCTGGCCGGCACTCACAATGTAGTATCCCAGTTCCCCGTTGGCACTCTCGATGCAATTATACATTTCCCCCATCGGTGGTTCAAAGCCCCGATTGGTCATCACCAGTTCAAAATGCTGAATAAGCCCCTCAATACTGCTGTATACCTGGTCTTTAGGGGGCATCACCTCTTTGCCTTCCGGGCTCACATTCACCGGCCCGCCGGGTAATATGTCCAGCAGTTGCTTAATGATATGTCGAGATTGTGATATCTCCTCCAGCCGCACAAGATATCTCGTATACACATCCCCGCTGGTCATCACCGGCACCTGGAAATCCACCGCGGGCGACCCCTGCCCATCCCAATTATCCGCAAAACATAGATACGGCTCGTCCTTCCTGATATCCCGCTTCACCCCCGCCGACCGCGCCAGTGGCCCGCTCAGGCTCCAGTTAATCGCCTCTTCTCGCGTAATATGCCCGACGCCTTTGGTGCGATCCACAAATATACGATTCTTATTCAGCAGCTTACCCATGTCATCGATCGCCAGGGGCAGTTGCTCATCGATGAATTTCCGCACCATGCGTTTGAACATAGCCTCATCAGGCAGATCCATGTTCAAGCCACCCACGCGCGTCCACGAGGTATGAAAGCGCTGGCCGGACATGAATTCCACGATGTCATAAATCGTCTCGCGCTCGTTGAAACCGTATAAAAACGCCGTGAATGCCCCCAAATCCAGCCCCGCCGCCCCCACGCACAACAGGTGCGATTGAATCCGCCCCAACTCGTTGGCGATGGTGCGCAGCACCTTGCAGCGCGGCGTGAGCTCGATGCCCATCAGCTTCTCAGCCGCCCCATGCCACGCCAGTTCATTATAAATCGGCGCTGAATAATCCATGCGATCCACGATGGTCACATATTGATTGTAATTGAGCGTCTCCCCCAGCTTTTCAAACCCCGAATGCAGGTATCCGATATGCGGCGTGGCCCGCAAAATCCTCTCCCCATCCAGCTCCAGCACCAGCCGCAACGTCGTGTGCGTCGCCGGATGCTGCGGCCCAAAATTCAGCGTCCACCGATTGCTATCCGCCCCCCCCCCACCCATCTCCGGCGGGGTAATTTCCGGTGACAACTCCGAAAGCGTATACGGCATCAGTCCAACCTTTCCCAAAAACCAGCACCGCCAAGCCCCCAATCCGTTCCGGCCCAAGCCGCCACGGCCAAGTCCGCCGATTATAGCGACCCCCCCGCCATCTGCCATGCCACCGGCCAGCCTTCCCGATGTCCCCGCTGGCCCAGCCACACCTCTGCTAAAAAAGCAATATTTGCCATTGCGACTCAATCTCAATAAAAACTAGCTATGAAATTTAGATTCTCCCCCATCGCGGGCTTTTTTCTCCTGGCCACTACCCCATTGTTCGCGCAGACGCCCGGACATCCGGCCAATGATCGGTATGCCTTCGGCCTGCTTGATCATCGCAGCTATTACGGAACGTCCTGGTTCCCCGAACCGCTCCGCGCGCCTGAATTTGACGTGGACCGCGAACTGCGGCTCGATTATTTCCACGGCGAAGGAAGCGACCGGCAGGTGCAAAAGGTCAAAGCCGAAGTGGAATACAACTTCGGGCTGCTCACGCTCGAAGTGGCGGGCGCGTATGAGCGGGAGTCCGCCTCCGCCGTCGATTCGCTGACAAGTCAAATCAGCCACAACACCGCGCAGGGCGTCGGCGGGATCGAACTCGCCGCCCGACATCCGCTGTATCAATATGTTTCGCCTGGCGGACTCTTCGATTTCACGCTCGTGGGCGCGCTGGAGGTGGCGATCCCCAGCGGGAGCGCCATCAGCAAAGATACCGAAATCGTCCCCCAGCTTTTCCAGCTTATGCGCTTCGGCGAGCATTTCAGTGTGCAGACGAGCGTGGGATATTCCGCCTTCGTCGGGCCGGACCCGGGCGGCGACCGCTCGCTCGAATACAATGCCGTGTTCGGCTACAATCTCGAACACCAACAACTGCCTCTGCCGGGCATCCTGCGGACAATTCCAATCTTCGAGTTGAACGGCTCGCGGGCGCTGTCCGGTAAATCATCCGGCCAGAACACATTGTTTGGCACAGTGGGCATTCGGTTCAATTTTGAACCCATCGGCCGGCTTCAGCCTCGCATCGGAGTGGGATACGTCTTCCCGATCGATCAAGGGGCCCGCCATGAATTGGATTGGGGTATCGTCACCAGCCTGGTGTTCGAGTTTTGATCAAACGACAAATCGTGAGGGTGTTCATGGAAATGAATCGTCGGCAATTCGTCATTCTCGGCTCAGCCGTGCTTTGCGGATGCAATTCCGCCATTGAGAAACCGGCTTCGGCATCGGACTCACCGGTGAAACCGGAAGCAATCGACGCTGGCCCGGTGGATCAGTTCATTGCTGATGGGATTTACCCGCAGTTTCGCGACCGAGGCGTTTTCATCGTCCGACGGGCGGGCCATCTGACGGCGTTGTCGTCAATCTGCACCCATCGGAATTGCAAGATCGACCCCGCCGCCGATCAAACCTTTCTATGCAAGTGCCACGGTTCACGGTTCGATCCACAGGGACATGTCAACAAAGGCCCGGCGAAGCGCGATCTACCGGTTTACGCGACGAGTGTTGACGGAAGCGGGCACCTGATCATCCAACTGTGACTGCGTCGCGGCGTTCTTCCCGCGCAGCTTCGTACACTTCCTTCGCCGCATCGAGGTTGATGAACAAAAAGCCGAAAGTAGACATCACTGATATTGACGCTGCCCGCTGATTTCTGGCCGGATGCCAACATGCCCTGAACAGCACGATCCCTCAGAACATATCATGTCCCCTCTACTTGTTCACTCATTGAGATTATGGCGATCATGCCTACTATACTCGCCCGCGTAACGGGCACGGTTCTGGATCCTTTGTACTGGAGAAACGATGAATAAGCTTAAAGGCAAGGTGGCTATTGTGACCGGCGGTTCCAAGGGAATCGGGGCGGGAATCGCAACGCAGCTGGCGGCCGATGGGGCTTGGGTGGTGATCAATTACTCCCGAAGCGTCAAGGAAGCCGAGGCGCTGGCCGCTAAAATTTCTGCCGCGGGTGGGACCGCGATCGCCGTGCAGGCGGATATCTCTCAGCCAGCGCAGATAGGGCAGTTGTTTGATGCAGCAATTAAACGTTTCAGCCGACTTGATATCTTGGTGAATAACGCCGGCATTTATGAATTTGGGGGGTTAGACGCGGTAACGCCGGAGCATATCGACCGCCATTATAATCTGAACGTGAAGGGTCTGTTGCTGGCGAGCCAGGCTGCGGTTCGCCGCTTCCCGGCGGAGGGCGGAGTGATCGTAAACATCAGCTCAGGGGTTGCCCTCACGCCGATGCCCAGCGCTCAGGTGTACAGCTCGACCAAGGGTGCCGTCGACGTGCTCACCCGCGGGCTGGCCCTTGAACTGGGGCCTAAGAAAATACGCGTGGTGGGCATCGCCCCCGGCCTGACCAGCACCGAGGGAACCGCTGGCATGGACGAGCAGACCATAAACTATGTGAAGTCGCGCACTCCGCTGGGGCGTCTCGGCGAGCCTAAGGATATCGCAGCAGCAGTCTCTTTCGTTGTATCCGAGGAGGGTGGATGGATCACCGGCGAGACCATTCAAGTCGGCGGTGGATTGCTGCTTTAAAGCCTGGTCCCTTTAATAACAACCCGTGTCCCGGCGGCGCACGCGGCGGCGCGGTTCCGGTAGTACTTTTCCAAAGCGGGATTACTGTGATTGTCGGGCGGTCGAAAAAATCCGTGTCGGTTTCATGGCTGATTTTGGACATTGACCCAATAAGCGATATAAGGGTCGCACCCGGGTTGGAAGTCCAACCTTTTCATTAAACGGAAGGATCACATGAATTACTACACCGATGTGCTTAAGCAGTACGCCGTTTTCACAGGCCGTGCCCGGCGCAAAGAGTACTGGATGTTCATGCTGATCAACGTGCTTATTTCAATCTTGATTAACTTCGTGGCGATCAAGGTCGGATTGCCGATTCTGGGCACCATTTATTCATTGGCTGTCCTGGTGCCGGGGATCGCCGTGGGTGTTCGCCGCATGCACGATACTGACCACAGCGGTTGGTGGCTGATCTTGCCAATTGTAAACCTTGTCTTCGCCTGAACCGACGGCACCCCCGGCGAGAACCGCTTCGGCTCCGACCCCAAAGGCCGCATGGGCGCGCAGGGGTTTGAGGTCATTCCTAAGTAGGCCGAGCAATTCCAGGAAGCCGAAAAAGGGGAAAGCCGAACGGGAAAGCCGAACGGGAAAGCCGAACGGGAAGGAAAGCCGAACGGGGACATCACTGATATCGACGCTGCCCTTTGATTCGAGCCGAATGCTCACATACCTGGAACGGCGCGATCCGTGAGAACACGTCGGGCGATCGAAGAAACTATTGGGCTGATCAGTGATGCCCCAGTGTTCTTGTCATTCCTAATATTAGTCTCTCATGGATGAGAAAAGTGCAGTGTATTGACAAGGCGACATCTGCTTACGCCGTGGTTTCTTCCAGAACACGCAGAACACCGGGCCGAATTTTTCGCCCGTGATGTTTCGGTCTCACCACGATATCCACATCAACTTCCAGGCCGTTGAGCAATGCGAGAAGTCTGTCGATGGAATAGCCAGTGTGGCGGCCTGCCATGAGTTTTGAAACGTCCGGCTGACTGAGTCCAAGTTGCTCGGCCGCTTTTACTTGAGTCAGGCCCAAATCTTTTATCCGCTGATGAATTTGAAGCGTCAGCTGGGCCTTCACTTTCAGGTCCGCTGCTTCCGCTTTTGGGAATTCCAGGTCAGCAAAAACATTAGCGCTGCCGCGAGTCACAGCCCGTTCGTCTACCTTTTTATCTTTCAGCTGAGCCTTCATGTTTCTTCTCCTTTAGCCATTGTTCGTAATCTGCGGCGGCAGTCTTGAGCCGCCTGCCAATCAGTTCAATTTCATGTTGCGGCGTTTTGATGCCGCTCTTACTCTTTTTCTTGAAGGCGTGAAGCACATAAATCGCTTCTGCAAACTTCACCGTGTAAATAGCCCGGTACGTGTCGCCGTGGTGGTCTTCGACGATTTCTAACACTCCGGACCCCTTGAACCCTTTCAAGGGTTTTGCCGACGGATGCTTCTCTCCTCGTTGTGCGAAGGAAAGAGCGAAACCTACGTCGCGGCGTGCCTCATCAGGAAATTCTCGGAGATCGTCGCGGCTGCTCGCGACCCAGTGAACGGACCTTTCTCTTACCGTATCGGCCATAAACGTTTTACTCGTTATGGTAAATTTACCATAACGGGCATGTCTTGGCAATCTGTTTCTGGTGTGGCTCTCGATAGGGCTTTTCTTGACCGGAGCTAAATGCCAGCAGGGTCGGTGCCAGGTCGCCCTTTGGCGACGGCTTGGCCACAAGCCTGTCACAATGTGGCCGCCGGCATCCTTCTGGGAGACGGCCCGAGCAAGCCATGAGGAAAGCCAGGCGGGTCGGGAGCGGTCGGGAGTCTTAGATTGAATTCATCCCCAGGTGGGCAAGTCCACAGTGATGTCCCCTTTTTTATCTTCAGTGATGTCCCCTTTTTTATCTTTCGTTCGTCCAACCTTTGTCAATCCGCAAATCGCTCGGCAGAGCTGCAACATCCCGCCCCTGCGCGCGTATGGTGTGATGTTCCAAAAGCCCAATGCCAGCGGCCCCATTTTGGAGGTAAGGTCCATGCGCACCCCCATTTATCCAACCATGCTTTTGTGCGTTGCCTTGATGACCGGCTTTACATTCGCCGATGCGCCGGATGCGGGGCTGAGCGTGTCGTTGCCGCTCAAGGACCTGCGGGCGCTGCTCGATCACGGTAAGGCGGAGGAGCCGGCCGCGCCGGTGGACGTGGTGTTTGGTCCCGCGGCGTACTCCGTGGTGGCCGGGGACAAGAACGCCGAGGTCACCGTCACCGCCGACCTCACGCTCCCCAATGCGCGCTGGATTCTGGTGCCCCTGGGCAGCGGCGCGGGCATGACGGGCATCACGATCGACGACCAACCCGCCGCCGTCATACGCAAAGACGGCAAGCTGATGGCTGTCGTCGATGCCCGCAAAAATCACACCGCCAAGCTGAAACTGACGGCGCAATTGCCGGTCAACGTCCATGTCGATGTCAGCACCCTGACGCTTCCGCTTTTGCCCGCCCCCATCGGCACGCTGGGCGCCCGGCTGCCGGCCGCAAACCTGAACGTAAAATCCGCTGAGTTGCTCGCGATGAAGGTGGAGACCGCGGGTGGTGCCACCACGGTGTCGGCGGCATTGCCACAGGTCGAGGCGGTGACGCTGCAATGGTCGGCCCATGACGCCCGCCCGGCTCGGGTCACGGTGCAGCAGCTTGCCCTGGTGTCCGTGGACCGGGGGATCCTCCGTTACACCGTCACGCTGCAATATGACATTCAGCACGCATCGGTGGAAAAGCTGCAAGTCAAGCTGCCGGATGGCGTCGATCTCACCCAGGTGACCGGCGAGCATCTTGCTGATTACGCGCTGGATGAAGCGGCCAAACCGCGCGTCCTGGTAATGCAGCTCAATGAGCCGACCAAGGGCCATACCAGCTTCACCGTGCAGTATGAACACCGCCTGAAAGACGATCAGTTGAAGCCCGCGCTGACGCTGGCGACGCCGATGGACGTGGCCGGCGAAAGCGGGTTTGTCGGCATCGAGGTGCGCGGCAACTATGAGGTGAATCCCGCGGCTGAAAACGCCAACCGCATGGATGTTGCACAACTCCCCGATTTAATTCATCGTGAAGCCGTCTCGCCCGTGCGCTTCGCCTATCGCTACGACAAACCCGGCGCTGTTTTTTCGGTCGCCCTGCGGCCGTTGCAGGACCTTGATGTGCTCATCGCGATGAGCGATGTGACGGAAGTCAGCACCACGGTGACCCCCGAAGGGCAGATCATCACCAAGATGATCATGATCGTGCGCAACAATCAAAAATCGCACCTTCGCGTGACGCTGCCCAGCGGGGCACAGATCTGGAGCGTCTTCGTCGATGACCGCCCGGCAACGCCTTCAAAAGATGAAAAGGGGGACGTGCTGGTCCCGCTCAGCAAGAGCAGGCCGGTGGCGGAGAACGATGACAACAACTACATCAACCAGCGAGATCTTCGGCGTAGCATGAACAATCCCAACAGCCCCAACCACCTGGATAACTCTTCAAATTTTTCAGGACCTCTGCGGGCTTTAGACACCGACCGCGTGTCGGATCTCAAACCCTACGATGTGGAGTTGGTGTACGTCAGCCCCGCCGTGCAGTTTGCCGACCGGGGGCAACTCAAGCTCGAACTCCCGAAGGTGGACATCCCCATCGGGCAGTTGGCCTGGGCGGTCTTCCTCCCCAAATCAATGAAAGTGGTGGATGAAACCGGGAGCATCCGACAGGTCGATGCCTTTTCAATCCCGTTCCGGCATTTTGGAGAAGCCGGACTGGCCAACGGCCCGGCCCAGTTGGCCAAAGTTCAAGAGAAGCTGCAAGATGCGGCCAAGCAGATGCTTCAACCGCCAGGGGCCTTGGGATCCAAGGCCCGCGGCGTCGAGCCGGTGCGCATCGAGATTCCGATCGTCGGCACCATCTACCGCTTCGAAAAAACCCTCGCCGTCAACGAAGCGCAGAATATCGAGTTGACGTATGTAAAACGCAACTAAGGCGTGCGGATTGTAGTCCGCCGGTGGGTCGCCCCGATGGGGAAAGCCGAAACGATGACATCACCTGATATTGATGCCGCCATCTGATTTGGGTCGAATGCTCACATGCCCATAACAGCACGATCCCTGAGAACACATGGGGCGATCGAAGAAACCCATCGGCTAATCAGTGATGCCCCCGTTTCTTGTTCTATCATTGACCGACCCATCATGGAGATGTATCACCGTGAAGGCACTCTGATGGAGGTCTCGAAGAATTGGTGGGAAGCACGAATACCGTTTTGGTCGATCGTACCTCCGATCTGGATATTTTTGATCATACGTCTCAAACGAACCAAACTTCGGGGACCGGTATTTCCTATCTGCCCCACTAAATCGGTGTCCGTTAGCAACATATGCCTGTAATAGCCAGGTAGGAGTGTCTGGTAGACCCAAATGCGAGGTTCCCGGATCGGGAAACGGGGTCATCACTGATTACCCCAACTCTATCTCATTTGGCCCACCCGATATTTCTATTATCAGTGACGTCCCCACTTCACAAGGTCACCGGTCAAACCGGCGCGAGCTCCAATTACAGCAGCATTACCTTTTTAGGATACACCGCCGCCGCCGGCACCCCCGGCCATCCTGAAAGTGGCTACACCCTCACCTCGTCGGCTCCTC
>JBBSFP010000022.1:0-14824 GCA_038238625.1 Tepidisphaerales bacterium | reverse complement strand
GTAATGCCCAGGACAGGATTTGAACCTGCACGAGTTGCCTCGCTACCACCTCAAAGTAGTGCGTCTGCCAGTTCCGCCACCTGGGCGCTTTGGTCCGCGGTTATCGGGTATTATATCGGGCGGGTAGCGCGTGTCGAGATGATCGATCTGATCGCGCTGCTGCATCAGGGACACTACAGAACCGGAGCTTGCCATGACTGTCAATACCACCGCGGGGCACATCGATTCATCCTGGCGAAAAGGTTTTATCGCCACCGAAAAAGTTCAACGCGCCCGCCCTGTGGAATTTAAGGGTGATCTGCTCAACCCGCACATCGGCACCGCCACCTTCCAGCGCTTCAATGGCGACCCGGTCAATCACGATACTTTTTGGGACGATACCAACGGGCCGGAACAGGCCCTCCCGTTTTCAGGAAGCACGCTCAATAAGGATTACCCGCAAACCACAGTTGCCTATTGCCGGTGGGCTTGGAATCATTTTGAGCCCACCAAGGGCAACTATCAGTGGCACTTCATCGACAACGCGCTGAAGGCCGCGGCCGAACGAGGGCAGACCCTGCAGATACGCATGCAGCCCTATGTTGGCGTGCGCCCCATGCCCGATTGGTACTACGCCGCCGGCGGCACATACGAAAACATTACGACCCCCGGAAAGGAGCGGCCAGACCACAATAACCCTCTCTACCTTGAGCATTTCGGGCAGTTGATCAAAGACCTGGGCGCACGCTATAACGGGCACCCAACCCTGGAGAGCATTGACCTGGCCATCGGCGGCCCGTGCGGGGAAAATGAGGGCAACGCCAACGCCGATACCGCCCATCGCATCACCGATATTTATCTTGAAGCATTTTCAAAAACCCAGATCCTTGGAATCATCCGCAGCGAGGGAACGCGCTATGCGATGATCAAAACAAATCGGCAAGTGGGATGGCGGGCGGATTGCTACGGCGACTTGCGCGATGATGGGAAGGGGCAGGTGCCGGATCATTTGTGCTTCTGCCACATGTACGATGCGTACCCGAGGCTGATGTCTCAAATTGGGCTCACTGAGACCTGGAAGACCGCCCCGCTGACGCTCGAAACCTGCTGGACGGTGCCTCACTGGGTCAACAAGAAATGGGATATCGACTTGATCATTGAGATGGGGTTGCGACTGCATCCGTCAATCTTCATGCCCAAGGGGTGCTTTTTTCCCAAAGAGGTCTGGGACAAAATGATGGCCTTCAATCGGCGACTGGGGTACCGCTTCGTGCTGCGGCAGGGGCTCCTCCCGCTCAAGGCATCACCCGGGCAACGGGTACCCACCGAATGGGTGGTTGACAACGTGGGCGTGGCACCGATCTATCGGCCATACCAATTCGCGCTGCGCTTCCGCCAGGGTGCGCAGGCCTATGTGGTACCGCTCAATCAGAACTTACGCCAATGGCTTCCCGACCAGCATTTTTTCGCGGAAGATGTGCGCATTCCCGCGGAGCTATCGCCCGGTACCGTGGCGGTGGATGCGGGCATCATCGATCCGCAAACACAGCAGGCGAAAGTGAAATTTGCCATCGAAGACGTGCTCCCCGATAGCTGGCACCCGCTGACGCACATCGATCTGGTTCAAACCTGAGCGGGTGGAAGATTGAGATGATTAAGTTGCCGTGGCGGCTGCGTTTTTCTCGGCCATGCGGGCGAGCACGATCCCAAATTCATACAGCAGAATCAACGGGATCATCAGCGCGATCATCCCCGTCACCACGTCTGGTACGATCACCGCCGAGATGATCGACATGCTGAAATACACATATCGCCGCCATTTTTTCAACTTTTCGATATCCACCACCCCAATGCGCGCAGCCCCCAGCACCACCAGCGGCAACTGAAAAGCCAGCCCGAAGCTCAACAACAGCCCCATCACCATGTCTACATAATCTGACAGCGTGATCTGCGGCGTCACCAGTTTGTCGGAGCCGAAAAAGATTGTCCGCTTCTCCCCGCCCTTCTCATCGCCGATGTAAATTTTTAACCGGCCCTCGGATAGATCAAACCACACCTGCCCGGGCAGTGGCTGGGGTGGATCGTGGTCCAAAATAGGCACCACCCACGGTACCGCATCTCCCGCGATCGGCGTGGGGGACCATGAACTGCTCAACTTGAACGGCAGCGAAATGTTGAACAACAGAAAAAATTGCACCATCAACGGCAGCACGAAGAAATACAAAAATGACATACCCGCCAGCAAAAGCGTGATGCTCAACGGGAGATATTTGGTGACGTATTTCCGTTCGCGGGCATACAACCCCGCAGCCACGAATTGCCATAACTGATACAGCAGCCACGGCCCCGCCAGGGCGGCGGCGCTGATCATGCTGATCTTGATGTACACCATGAACGCTTCCTGCGTTTCGCGTGTGTACACCAGCGGCGGAAGGTGCGCCTTTTCTAACGCGATCATCAGCGGGCGGCAGAAGATTACCACCACCTTTTCGCCGAAAATGAAGCAGAAGATAGCCGCCAGCAGGTAACCCCCCAAGCCAAGAATCAGGCGCATGCGCAGCTCTTCGAGGTGCTCGCCGATGGACATCCGGTAAGCCTCCGGATCGTGTTCGCGCAATTTTTTCGGCGGATCGCTGACGGTCATTGCGAGGCATTGTAGCGGGACCAATGGCGATGGCGCATCGCCGTTGCCTCGGACAGTTATTTTTAGACTGATGATTCCCGCGCGACCCGGCGATAGTGCTCGACCCAATGGGCGGCGATCTGTTCCAGATCAAAATGCGCCCGCGCAAATGCCACCGCGCGCCCCGCTGCCGCCGAACGCGCCCCCTCATCACGCAGGTACCTTCGCAGCGCCGCTGCCAACGCCGGCACTTCAGTGGGGGTCACCAGACCCACCCCGGCGGCGGCAATTTCACGGTGCAGGTTCACCTGGTCTGATACCACCACCGGGCATCCCATCGCCAGCGCTTCGACCACCGCCAATCCAAAATTTTCATGGAAGCTGGGCAACGCCAGCAGCGCTGCATCCGCCAGGGGAAGCAGGCGCGCTGTTCCATTGAGCATTCCCGTGAACAGCACGCGATCCTGCAGGCGGTGTTCGGCGATCATCGATTCGACCGTCGCCTGGAAGCCAAAAGAATCCGGCCCGATGACAACCAGCATCGCCTCAGGCACATCCGCTTGCGCCAAAGCGGGCACGAGCAATTCCAGACCCTTACCACGATGAATACGTCCGAGATACACGATGATTTTACGGTCGCCGATCTCCGGATGCGCGCAGCGGAACACACCTCTGGCCGGGGGGGGGGTGAACTCGCGCAGATCGATCCCCAGTGGCTCTACAAACGTAGACGAGCCAAATCCATATTGCCGCACCCATTGTTCTTCGATGGCGGTAGTGCAATGCAACGCCGCGGCATGATCGAAGCTGCTGCGCAGGCGCAGCGCCAGATAAACCCTCTTCAGCCACCCGCGACGCGACATGTTCCACGGATCGAGCATCCCGTGCGGCGTGATGATGTAGGGCGTGCCCATCCGCTGCGCCAGCCGCCCCGCCTGGTACTGAATCTCCTCCCAAACGGCGTGGATGTGCACGACGTCTGTCGCGGCGATGTGTTGCATCAGCGTGGGTTTGATCTGGGGGTGACGTGAAAGTTTCCCGCGTGCCGGGCCAATGAGTTGCACCCTTACGCCCTGCGATTCCAAAGCTTTTGCGGTGTCGAATGCCTCGCGGCGTTGCCAGGTGCTGATGATCGTCACCTCCAGCCCCTGCCGTACCTGTGCCTCGGCAAGCCGCGCCAGCGCGGTGGTGGGACCGCCATTTTGCGGATCGATCCCCGAAATGATGTGAAGGATACGCATCGGTTTCTCTCCCCCGGGTACTAGATATCCCACGCCCACACGCGCTCGGCGGCGCCATCACGACTCATCTGCCGAGCATAACCCCCCACCGCCGCGATGCGTGACCACGTAAATTGCGACCAATACACCCGCAGCAGTTCCAGCTTCAGCGGCAAGGCATCCACCAGCCGATACTCCGCAGGTTGCAATCGATCCGGGCGGAGGTGCGCCAGCATGTTAGGGATTGACTTGATTTGTTTGCGATCCCCCTCCGCCGCATACGGCTGATCTTCGTAAAAAGCGGCGCGCTTGCTGCGATTGCAGCGGGCCAGCGTCCGCCAGGCCGCATCCCGGCAGATGCGATGATCCACATGCCCCCCCAGCCCCAGCGGGAGCAGCCACTGCGCATCGGGGAATCGCACGCAAAGCGAACCGACGGCTTCTTCGATTCGCTCCGTTGCTGCCTGGTCCGCTGCTCCCGCCGCTGCGGTAAAAACATTTTCCATCGAATGCCCGCGTTGCAGCGCTTCAGGCAAATCGAGCATCTGCACGTTCGCCGCCGCCAGCCGCATGGCCAAATCTTCTTCCGCAGCCCGGACGGCGATGATTTTTTGCGCCTCGGCGCTGTCGAAGCGCCACCAGGCGGATCGGGAGAATACGTTCACCACCAGCACGCGAAATTCCGCGCGCTGCCATAGCAGCATCATGCCGCCCAGGCTCAGGGCCGCATCATCCAGATGAGGTGAAATGATGATCTTCAAGCGCGTGCTGTCGGAGATTTCCGGAAGCACCGGGGGCTGGCGTGGTATTGCCGTCGGCCACAGCACCAGCATGCCGCGCTGGTGCAGGCGTGCCAGCCGCGTTGCGCTCACCCCCGCCTGCCGCGCTGCGGCCTCCAGGGTGCGCGTGCCATCGCATAATCGTAGCGCGCCGACGATCCTGCGATCCATCGGCCGTGCTTCACCCCCCAGGGTCTGCATCGCCGCATCGAACAGTTGGAAGTGCGGCAGCAAAGCCACAAATTCCCCCCCCCGCCTTCGCCCACGCACATGAGCCCGAGCATATTTTGTGAGCCAGTTGAACACCTTTCCTATGATACCAACCGTAGGGATGTAACAGGCCGAATCTTACCCGTAGCCAAACTTTCATTTGAGCGAGCCGGTGAAACATGGAAATCGTATAAACGTTTGCGTCCCATCCGGTGAAATGCTGCGCAGCAACGGGCGACGCGAACAATCCCGTTCGGCACGCTCTTTGCGCCTGGCGCTGGGTGCGGCGCAGCAATGGGGGCATCTCTAGCTCAGTCTCAGCCTTACAAATGTTCGGTTCTGCGTCCCTGAATAAGCCCGGCCATTGATTCTAACGCAGCCTGACGCCCGTGACTCCATGTAATTCCTACCGATGATTCTCTAGCCATCGGATTGCAATTTGTTCCCCGGCAGAAGCCGCTTTTTGCATCCATTCGCGTGCCAGCTGCTCGTCCTTGGTAACGCCCTGACCCTGCTCGTACTTCACGCCAAGGTTGAACATGCCCTTCGGATTTCCCGCTTCGGCGGCCTTGCGGTACCACGCTGCGGCCTGCTGATCATCCTTGGTGATGCTCTGACCATGCTCATACATCACGTCAAGGTTGCACATGCCATTCGAGTCTCCCGCTTCGGCGGCCTTGCGGTACCACACTACGGCCGGCTGCTCGTCCTTGGCGACGCCCTGACCATGCTCGTACATCAAGCCAAGGTTGGACATGCCATTCGAGTTTCCCGCCTCGGCGGCCTTGCGGAACAACGCCACTGCGCGCTGCTCGTTTTTGCCTACGCGTTCGCCTGTGGCGTACTTCACGCCGAGAGCAACCATGGCGGCCGGGTCTACCGGGTCGGTTTCATCGGCCTTTACGGCCGCTGCGGGCTTATCGCTATCCCGAGTTTGTGCAATCACTGGAACCACAAACGTCAAGGGGACCCCCAGAATGCCCACAAGCAGGAAAAAAACCCGCCGTCCGCCGAAAATGAGTTGCCGCATGTTCGCTTCCTCCGGGTGGGCGTTATCTTGCCGACATAGAAGCGTTCATTTTAACGGAGGACACAAATAGTGACAGCCAGCAGGTGCACATAATCATCGCTGGCGTACTGCACTCCGCGATCACTTTATACAGAACGGGAAAAGGGTTAAATCGGGAGAAGCGCTGAAGCTTATCGGGGCTGTCGGGTCCTTAGCGAACTGTTGCGTACGCAGGTGGCGGGCGGCATGATACGCCGCGATTGGGGACTTTGGGTTTTTCGCAAAAAGTCAAGGAGATCGTATGGCCGCGAGCAATGTAAAAGTGGGATCGCTCTGGGCGGAGTTTAAGGAATTCGCGTTCAAGGGGAACATGATTGACCTGGCCGTGGGCGTGGTCATCGGGCTGGCGTTTAAGGATGTGGTGGATGCGATCGTGGCAAATTTGATCATGCCGATCGTAAGCTGGGTGCAACCCAAACCGACATTGGACGCTAATGGGAAAGCGATCGCCGTTTATCAGAATTGGGAGATTTTTCGGATTAAATACGGGCTGGTCATGTCCGCATTCATCAATTTTCTGATCGTGGCGGCGGCAGTGTTCATGTTAGTGAAACTCATCAAGCTGGCGACCGTAAAATCGGGCCGGGCGGCAGCGGCGACGGCCGCGCCCTCCACCAGGGAGTGCCCGCGATGCCTTTCGACGATTCCCATCCGGGCGACCAGGTGCGCGCATTGCACGGCTGATCTGCCACCCACGTTGCCCGAGCAAACCCCGGTAATCGCCCTGCCCACTGATGTGGCGGCGACGGTGCGGTGAGAATCCTCTAACTTGCTCCGCCTGGGCATTAGGCTTCCATAAGTGAGCGATGTCGCAAATCCCTACCTGGCGATCCGCGGCGCGTTGACAGATATGCATGCCCAGCGGTACAGGCGGTGCAGATGCGCAGTGCTTTGCTTGCAATATTCGTGGGGCTGATGACCATCGGCTGCGGCGCGGCGAATAAACGCGCTTCGGCGCCGCTGGCGGTGACGGAATTCATTACCCGGCAAACCTATTATTCCGGCACACCGCTGACGGGCCCGACATCGCGCCCGGTGAGCATCAGCGAACAAGCGGAAAAGCAGCCGGTGATTATGGTGAAGTTTGTGGTATTGAAGGAAATGCCGGTGGGGATCGGTCAGTCGCTGAGCGGGGCGTTGTCGACGCTGGTAACGGACACGCAGAATGGCGACCCGGTTTTGGCGGCAGCACGTTTGACCGCCGGGGCACGCTGGGTGCCATTCAACGAGGGGCAGACGCTTACACAAGCACTCAAGCTGAAGCAGGCGGCGGATGCCTATGAGGTGGGCGGTGATCGGGCCTTGCTGCTGGCGAACGTAGTTACCGTTGCGACCTTTCGCGCCCCGGCAGACCGGCGCGTGGGCATTCACCTTTCACCGGACGATGACGGTAAGCAGGTGAAACTGGGGCTGTCGGTGCAGGATTACATACCGCCTCAAGCCTCTTTTGAGCTGGGGGACGTTCCGCCCTTGGCCAATGGAAGCGCACCTGCAGGAAAGCAACCGCCGGCTTTGACGCGGGAGATGGTAATCCTGCGCATGCCGTGGCCCGAGAAACCCGAGCGGTTTGCTATCGTTGTCCCGCTTCGGCTTGACGCTGGGCCGAGCCAGCCGCAGGCGCTGGCGATCGTGATTGACTTGGCGCCGGGTTCGGACGATCCGGATCACCAGCAACTACTGGCGGCAGCGGAGAAGGCGGTGCGTGACTCCATCGCGGAAACCGCCAGCCCCCCC
This sequence comes from Tepidisphaerales bacterium, assembly GCA_038238625.1. Lineage (GTDB taxonomy): Bacteria > Planctomycetota > Phycisphaerae > Tepidisphaerales > Tepidisphaeraceae > JBBSFP01. The sequence goes on along the minus strand of JBBSFP010000022.1, from coordinate 7,210 downwards.
GGTGCGCCGGGCATGGGGGTGTCAACGGATACGGCGATCAACGCGGCGCTGGCGACGCTCAGCGACTTGCCTCGCCGCCGCGCGGCGCTCGCGTTTGTCTGCGGGCAGGTGGATGCATTCCTGTGTGAGATGGCAGCTTTGTCGGCGGATGAAGATGCGCTTGGTAAGCTGATCGCGACATTGCAGAAAGCACTGGCGGATGCCCCTCCGTTGGCGGTTGATCAATCACTGCCTCCCGAAACCGTCTCCTGGATTTTAGACCGGGCGACTTTTCAATGGCTCGCCAGGATGCGCGCCGACGGCCATCTGCCGCCGGAAATGGCGGCGGTGCTGGAAAGTTTTGCCGGTGAAGCGGCCCGGCAATCGTCATCCCTGGACGAGCTGACGGGACACATGGCAACCCGTCAGGAATTCCAGGTTCACCTCACCAGCGAAAATCTGGTTTTTCTGGAAGACCCATCCCCCGGGGCACGCGTACGCGCTTACGATTGGCTGAAGCGCCGCGCTGAAGCGCCGGCGGGTTATGATCCGCTTGCACCTGTGCGTGAGCGCCGTATGGCGCTGGACCGGGCTTTATTTGGTGATGCCGGCACCACTGCCCCGTCGGCACCCGCAGTTGCACCCGCTTCAGCGCCGGCAACGATGCCCGGAGAGCAGCCGTGAACGAAAATGAGTCGAAATCAGTCCCCACCCCGGCAAACAACCCGCAGGTGAATCAGGATTTTGCCGCACCCGATTCGTCCGCACTGGTGCCGCCGAATAACGATATCGCAAGTAATTCTGCCCAAACCGTTCCGCCAACGAAGGTCAAAACGAATCGCTGGCGCCGACGATTTACCGTCGCAGCGGTTGTCATTTTGCTGCTGATGTTGGTGGGCCGGATCGCGATCCCGATGGTGTTGCCTGCGGTGTTGAGGCAGGTCGCAGGGCAATATGGCCTGGATTGTTCCTATGAGCGCGTGGAGCTGAGCGTATTCAATGGTAATTTCGGGTTGTGGGGTCTTAAATTCTGGCCTAAGGGTGATCCCGATCATCCGGTACTGCTGAGTGAATACACCTACGGCAATGTCTCCACCTGGGATCTGCTCCATGGACGGTTAATGATCCTGCGCGCTGAAGCGGATGGAGTTGATCTACAGGCCGTGCGCCAAGCGGATGGCCATGTGCGGTATTTCGACCAGTTGGTGGGCACCGATCCGAATGCCCGGCCGCGCCAGCCGCGCTCGCTGACGAATGCCGATGGGGAGATTCTCAAACCACCGCTGCGCATCGTGGGGCTGCTGTTGAATCACCTGCATGCCCATTGGGTGGATGAATCGATCAAGCCCGCGCTGCAGACAGAAATCATGCTGGACGTGCGCATTTCAGATGTTGATTCGCCAACGAGCCCGATGCGCCTGGAAGTGGGAGTGGAGGCCAACAATGTGCTCGATGGATTGCAGTTGATCGCCACCCGGCAGCCGGATGCGAAAGCGTTTAATGCCGATCTTGACGTGAGCCTGCGCGGATTGCACCTGCAACCGTTAATCGGTTACCTGCGGCCGCTGGGGATCGATCCCCTGGCGCACGAGGTTTCGATGCGGCTGGGCGGAAAAGTGCGGCTGGCGTGCACGCAACCGAGCAGCGCTCCGGCGGGCGGTGGCCCCCCCCCGGCGACGGTGTTGGCCGGGACGCTCGATCTACGCAACATTGCCATCACCGCTGATCAGCAGCCGGTGGCCACACTGGATTCACTGCTTGCGCAAATTGATCGCCTGGACCTGCATCGGCTGGATGCCGGTAAGTTGACGATCCGGGGCGTACACGTGATGGCGGCCCGCGGCAACAACGGCAAGATGCGCGTGGCGGGCGTGGAGCTCACTGGGGAGGGCACATCGCCAGTAGTTATGCCCGCACCCGAGCCCGCTTCGCCGCTGGCAGCGCACCCGTTTGCCATTGCGCTGCACCAGCTTTCCATGCAGGACCTGGACCTGGTGTTCACCGATAGCACATTGCAGCCACCGGCGGACTTGCGGCTGGCGATCAGCGATTTTTCATCCAGCGATATCGTGCTTGATCCAGACCACCCCGATCAACCGGTGAAACTTGCCCTCACGTTCCGCATGCCAGAACTCGTGGAGAGCGTGCACTTGGAGGGTAGTGCTCATTTATTTACCGATCGCAAAACGGCGCAGCTTTCGGTGGCTGCGGATGGGGTTCGTCCGGAACTGCTTCAGCCCTATTTGAAGCGCATTGGATTTCAAAGCACATTGCAAAATGGCCGGATCAAGGCCAACGCGGATTGCACGTTTTACCACGGCCACGGGGGCGCAATGCTGGTGGATGCGGAGCTAAAGGGCGTGGAACTGTCTGATGGTGAGACGCCTCTATTCGAATGGCCGACGATCAAGCTGGGGCAGCTTGGCTTTAGCACGCTGAAGGGTCGGGAGCGGGTGCGTGCGGAGACGGTTGAACTCGTAGGGCCGAAATTTCTTGCACATGTCAATGAGGACGGGACATTTAGCGGCCTGGGTTTGACGGGGAGGCCCGCTGCCACGGCACCGAGCACGCAGGCAGTAGCCAGCGCCAAGACGGCTCCTATGCCCCCCTTGCCACGCATTGAGGTGGGGCATCTTCTCTGGAAAGAGATTCAGATTCACATGGAAGATCAGAGCGTGCAGCCGCCGACGTCTCTTGTGCTAAAAAACGCGGGCGTGGAAATGCGGGATGTTGTGCTGGACCTGCAACAATCGGAAGCCGAAGCGCGAGCATCCGACAGGGGGACCGTTCGCGCCTGGATTGAAATGCCGGGGGTTGCCCAGCAATTAACGCTGGAGGGCCAGCTTACCCCCCGCGCCGGGGCGATTGCGGCTGACTTGAAACTCAACGGGGAAGGCCTCAGCGGGTCGGCGATTCTTCCTTACCTCAGGCCGCTGGGGATCGAACCGACGCTGCAAAACGGATCGCTTACGGGGCGGGTGACGTTAACGATCGCGCGTGCCGGCGGTGAAACAACCGCTTCCCTGGTTGTGAAGAATTTGCTTTACAACGAGGGTGCGACTGAGCTGGCAGCGATTGCTGAACTGAACGTTGCGGGGTTTGCGACCAAGCCGGACCTGACTGTGATCGATGCGGTGGAGCTTAAGGGAGCGCACCTGCGCGCCCATCGCAATGCAGATGAATCGTTGGTGCTGGCCGGGATCAGGATACTGCCGCCGATTAAGCTGCCCGAACCGACGACGCAGATTGCGATGACACCGATGGTGGAAGCGCCAGCAGCAGAAGCGCCGTCAACCACCGCGCCGGTGGGGCATCCGTCGACTAACCAGGCGATATCTACGCGACCGGTATTGGGCACCGTGCTGCACAAGCTGCGCATGGAGCACGCGCAAATAGCGTGGTCGGATGATGCCGTTTCACCGCCCGTGTACACCACGGTGGATGCCAGCCTGTCGCTGGACGAGTTGACGCTCGGCGTGGATGCACCGCCCGCCAGAGTTGATCTACAAGCCAGTGTTTCTAATTGCATTCAGTCGCTGCACATCACCGGAAGCGTGAGCGCCGCGCCCACGGCACAGTCGGCGATTTTGGAGATCAACGCCAGCGGCATGCAGGGCGGCAGTCTGGCGCAATACCTTCCACCGCGCGTGAAGGTTGATCTGACCGATGGCACATTTTCCGGGCATGTGGAGGCCGCCTTCACGCACAATCCTGCTGGGGGAATTGGATTTGACTTCGCCCTGAAAGATGTCGACTACCGTGAGAAGGATTCAAAGATAGCGCTCCTGAAGGTGGACACGCTGCGGGTGGATGCGCCGCGCATTGATACCGAGGGAAACCAGATCACATTCAAAGCAATCACATGCACCGGGGTGGAAGCAGACGTTTCTTACCATCCCGACGGAACCATCAAGCTGCTGGGCATGACGATCTCACCCTCTCAACCCGCGGCTGAGGATGAGGGCAAACCCGTTGCCCCCCCCCCGCCGCCCGAGACAGCCCTGACCGCATTACAACTGGCCGCCCAGTCGCGCAAGGTCACGCCGCTGGTGAGTATTGCAAAGCTCGACACGCAGTTGCTGGAGTTGACGATTCATAACCTCGCCGACCCCGAGGCCGAGCCGCTGGTGCTGTCCGATTTCTGGACGAGCATTCCACATGCCACTGAAATCTTTGGCCCACAGCCCGAACGCCGGCCCCCGGTGGAGTTGGTGATCCAGGGGAAAGTGGCACCGCTGGCAGAGTGGATGAAAGCCGACTTGATTGCTTCGCCCCTGGCTTATCAACCTGCCGCCAGCCTTGATGTGCAGATTAAAGGCCTTCACGGGGATGCTTTACCGAGGATGGTTTCGTACCTGCGCAATCATCTGGCCACGCCTGAGATCAACGACGGGGCGCTGACGGCACACATGGAGGCGCAGTTCAGGCTCAATCGCCGATCGGCACAGCCGCTGGATTTTGGCAGGGGATTCACCGTTCAGACGGCGACGATTAAAGATGTGGAGCTCAAGGCTACCGATGATGGGCCCGTGCTTGCCGGGGTGGATGAAATTCACATCGAAGGGATGGAAGTGCAGCCGGATGGGAAAAACATTTCGGTGCGCTCGGTGGAGGTTGTTAAGCCGCATGCGAATGTGTTGCACGATGAAAACGGCCTGCATGCTTTTGGATTGGTTCTCAAACGCGAAGACAGCAAAGTGCTGACGGAGACTTTTTCCACGAACCCGCAGCCACCCGATGATATTCCCGCGTCGGCCCCGGCAAATATGGCGGATGACGACGTGGCGGTCGTCGCCCCCGCTGCCCCCGATGGGGAGTTCAAAATCGAACGCCTGCAGATCAGCGGGCTGTCATCTCACGTGGAAGATCGCACAACCACCCCGATCACAATCCTTCCCCTGGCCAACGTTGATCTGGATATGCGCGGAGTCTCCAACCGGGTGCAGTTTGAGCACAAGCCCATCCGTTTCAGTTGCCTGGTCGGATCCGGGCAGGTGGCGGTGCCTAAACAGCTTTCATCCTCGGGCCTCGTGGGGGCCATCGGTGACTTCGCTTCGCTGCTGGGGGTGGGGAAAAAATCGCCCGCTGCCAGTGATATGCAGCAGCAGGATTTGTTTAGCCAAATGAGCGGCAGCGGGGTTATTTATCTCTACCCCACCCGCAGCGGTTGGATGAAAGCATCCATCAGTGGGCTGGAACTTTACGGTCTGGCCGGAGTGGCGCAGCGCCGCGGCGTCAAGCTGGGTGGGGGCACGGTGGATGGCACAGTCGATCTGCGCTTCGAAGACAAGATCACCGATGTTCGCGCCAACCTGGTTGCCACCGATTTGCAGGTGAGTGAACCACACAACGGATTAATCTTTCGCTACCTGCATTTACCCATGCCAGTCGATGTGGCCGTGAAAACCATCCAGGATGCTCAAGGGTCAATCCGCATTCCGCTGCATTTTCAGGTGACCGGCGTACAGACCGACAACCTGGTTGCATCGGTGGCGCAGGCAGTAGGTGGGGCCATCATCAAGACTATCGCCTCCATCCCCCAAAAGACTCTGGCGACGGCGGTGTCGTTTATTGGGCTGGGGGGGCGGTCCAGCAAACCCATCCCGCCGGTTTCCCTTTTCTTTCTCCCTGGCGATACCGCGCTGGAAGCTTCGGAGCAGGTGAAGTTGGACGCCTTGATCGAACGCATGCGCAAGGACAAAACGTTGGCGATCACGCTGCGGCACGATCTTGGATCGCAGGATGTCACCGTGGTTGAAAAGCGCGCAAACCCATCGCGCGAAGAAGCCACCAACATGGCTACGCAATTGCACAGCCAAAAGATTGCACTGGCCCAGCAACAGGCACAGTGGGCCGGCAAGGCGCGCACCCTTTTGGCATCGGATGCGCAAAAGGAAGCCATCGAGGCTCTGGAACACCTGCGCGAGATTGAGCGTCGGATGGCATCAGTGGAAGATGCGCTGGACCACGTCTATGAGCTCTCACGCCGCGGGGCGGAGCGCAATGCCGATCGCCGAACCCGCCAGGCCGCCCTGGAACTGGGACGGCAAAGGATGACCGCGCTGAATTCGAAGCTGGTGGATGCAGGAATCCCGGCGATCAATCAGCGGGTGCAGCTCGCCAACGCCCAGTTCAATGCTTCTGAAGCCGTTCCTGATGGAAAATTGGTGATCACGATCGTCCATACCAAGCGATGAGGATCATCTGGTACGATACCGGACCGCGCAGCAGAAAAAATATTCAGCATTCTTGACCGATCAGTCATCAATTCCTAGGCTATCGGTTAACAGGCATGGGTCGAACACGTGAATTCAGTCCGGAATCGGTGGTGCAGAAGGCGATGGTCGCCTTCGGGCAAAACGGCTACACCGCCACTTCTATTACCGATCTTCTGGAGGAAACGCACCTGGCGCGCGGCAGCTTGTATGGCGCTTTTGGTGATAAACGACAACTGTTTCGCGCGGCGCTGGAAAAATACGATCAGGAAAATTTCCAGGCGATGGAGCAGCTTTTCGCCAAACGCGGGCCAGTCAAAAAAATCCTGTCCAAGTGGCTCAACCACCCCTTTGACACCACGGATGTGTGTACCCGGCAGGCATGCCTGATGTTTCGCGCGGCGATGGAACTCGCACCGCACGACCCGGAAATCGACCAATGGCTTAAGGGTGCTTTTGAACGCTACCAGAATTTGCTCGTCAAACTGCTGCAACGTGGTAAAGCCAGCGGTGAACTGCGACCGGGTCTGAATTGCAAGGTGGCGGCCCGATACCTGGGTTGCTCGATGCACGGCCTGAAGAGTATGCGGACGATGTATCCGGATTGCGCCGAATTGCCAGCGGCAGCACAAATGGTCCTCAAAGCGCTGTGACAGCGCCTGGTTTGGGGCCTGGAGATCTAAATCGCGTTGATACCCAACGCGCGCAGCCCATGCGGCAGCGGAAGCGGCGGTGAAACATGACCGATCGGTCATCTATTTTGATTTCGGGAACCGGTATTATGAACAAGCATAGAATTCTTCATCCATCGGCCCTTGGAACAGCCCTACTGGCGCTGGCGGGACTGACACTCCAAAGCGGGTGCAATCGCCCATCGGCACAGGGCAAAGCCGAAATGCCCCCCCCGGCCGTTGTCGTGTCTGTGGCCCGGGCGGCGGATGTGCCTGTCTATATCGACCAGATTGGTGAAACCTCTGCCGACGAGGTGGTTGCGGTCGCACCGCAGGTTTCCGCCC
>JBBSFP010000021.1:0-14934 GCA_038238625.1 Tepidisphaerales bacterium | reverse complement strand
TTTCCGGTGCCGGGCGGACCGTGGATGACCAGCCCGCGCTCCGAGCGCGCCAGCTTGACGGCGCGGGCCTGACAGGGGTCGACCCCGGCAACCATGCGCTCGCTGGCAAAGTCACGCTTTTGCCGAAACGCGGGCTGGGGTGTAACAATGTCGGCCTCCGCTGAAACGGGCGCTTCCAGCAGGCGGACATCGGCGCGCAGAAAACTTTCAACCGGGCCCTCGACTAATTCGCCGCGCGCCATGGCTTGGGTGTCGCGTAACAGACCCTGGTTGTTCATGGGAAACAGGCCCAGAATCGCCGACGAAAGAATCGTTGGCACCGTATTACCCTCATCGGCGCGTGGGGCCGGGTGCAGCACCAGCCCTTCGGGGACTTGATCGATGGCTTCCGCCGACGGCCCCGCTGCCTCCGGCAACGATGCAGGCGGTGGAATAAACGTCGGCGGAATCGGTATCTCCAACAGGGCGCAGATGCGTCCGACGATCTCCAGGATTTCTTTCCAGGGCTTTTTTCCGTCTTCATCCGCGAACAGTTCGGTGGGCGATTGACCGGTCTGTTGTTCCAGCCATGCAAGCAAAGCCGCGTTGGGGACCACCAGGTCGGCACCCTCACCATGGACATCAATCTGCACCGATGGGGAGATACCCGAGCAAATGGTGAGGTCGACCGCGAAGAAAGCCAAGGGTGCCAGCACCCGCCGCCCCTGTCCAAAGCTGCCGCCAGGCAGGCTCAGAAGCGGGTAACCGATCTGCAGGACATGCACACCGGTGTCTTGCTCATAGGTGTGTGCATCCTCGACGATGCCGCGTAGCTTGGTGAATAGAGCCTGCTGATCACTGAACGCCTGTCGGGCCTGAGAGCGGGCGACCTGCTCGGGCGTGCGTGCCTGGCCGTAGGGTGGCTCGGGTTCAGCAGATTCCTGCACCGCCGCCACTCTCCCGACCACCTTGACCGCCCGTTTTTCCCCTAGCAACAATCTGAACATTGCCTCCGGCTTCAGATCGGCAAATCGAGCAAACTGCGAAAAATCCACGCGTTGGCGGCTGGAATGCGGCTTGCAATTAAGGCTCGGGCCGTTGGCCATCGCTGCAAACAGACGTTCGAGCATCTTGTCCACAATGCGGTTATTCGAGCGTACCTGGGTATCCTGCGACATGACCTTGGCCTCCAATTCACAAAATTCCCGCATCGCCCCCTTTTGACAACTACATGGAATTTCCTACAATGATCCGTCTTTTGCAAAACAAGATGCGGAGCGAGCAATGTACGCGATTATCGAAGACAGCGGCAAGCAATGGAAAGTTACCAGCGGCGACCGGATCCGAATCGATCGGCATCTGGAAGAAAACGAAGAGAGCGTAACGTTTGATCGTGTACTATTGGTCGGGGGCGAGGGTGACGCGAAGGTGGGTACGCCCCTTATAGCCGGTGCCACGGTAACGGCTGAGGTGCTGGGCGCAATCAAGGGACCGAAGATTGATGTGGTCAAATACAAGCGCCGCAAGGGGTATCACAAGAAGATCGGTCATCGCCAGCCATTTACCGAAGTGCGTATCACGGCGATTAACGTCTAGCTTCTGCTGATTTGCCACTGATGCATTGCATAACCCGCGCGGCACCAGGCATAGCATAGGCATTTCGCAGGCCCCTTCAGTTGTCCGGTTTGCCCCCTGTCTCAGCCCAATGGGCGGTGCCACCGCTTGCTAGCTTTCCGTTGCGCGTACGCCCCGGCGACGGGCTCTGGCAGTCGGGGAAATAATGATTCCCATTCTAAAACTTGCCGATCCCCAACAGTGCCAGCAGGCAGAACACCTGCTGCGGTGCTTGCGGCTTGATCCGCGCGACCTTGTATTATCCGGGGGCCAACGAGCCCAGCAGGCAATTGTGGTGCAGGAAATTCTGATGGACGTCGCGCAGCGCGGGGATGCGGCCATCGTCGACAACGCCCGCAGGTTTGACGACCCAGAATTCACCGCGGACCAAATCAGCATCAATCCAGCCGAAATGGCTGAAGGTGCCCGCCGCGTTCCTGCCGATCAGATGTCGGCGCTGCGGCGGGCGATTGCGCAGGTGCGTGAATATCAGCAACACATTAGGCCTAAAGCGCCCGCCCCCCTAAGGCGGGAGGGTGTCGAGCTCAGTTTGCGCTTTACACCGCTGGACAGCGTTGGCCTGATGGTACCCGGGGGTAAGGCCGCATATCCATCCAGCTTGATTATGCTGGCCGTGCCGGCGCAGGTGGCGGGTGTCAAGCGGATTGTTGTCTGCACCCCTGCCAGCGAACATGGCCGCAGCGACCTAATGCTTGCCACTTACGCCGAGCTGGGGCTCAGCGCCGTGTACCGCGCTGGTGGCGCGGCGGCAGTGGGGGCAATGGCATTCGGCACCCAGACGATTCCGCAAACTGACAAGATTGTCGGCCCCGGGAACACCTATGTGCAGTTGGCGAAGCGGGCCCTCGCGGGATGCGTGGGCATCGATGGTTACCTGGGCCCCAGCGAGATCCTCATCATCGCCGACGACAGCGGGCGGCCGGATTTTATCGCGGCTGACCTCATCGCCCAAGCCGAGCATGATCCTGGCAGTTGTTATTTATTGACCACGTCGCCAGCACTGGCCGAAGCGGTGGTGCAGCAAATTTCTAAGCAGATAACGCAGCGCAAGCGCCGAGCCGCGATCGAGCATGCTTTGCGGGGCGAAAGCGCGATTCTTCTCGATCCGTCCATGGACACGCTACTGTTTTGGGCAAACCGCCTCGCGGCAGAGCATGTCAACCTGCAAACTCGTGACGATTCGGCCGTGCTGGAAAAATTATTGCACGCGGGCGCAGTTTTCCGAGGCGCATTTTCACCGGTGGCGGCTGGCGATTACATCGCCGGGCCCAGTCATTGCCTGCCCACTAACACCACCGCGCGATTCTCCAGTGGCATCAGTGTGTATGAATTCCTCAAGCGCAGCAGCGTGGTGTCATATCAAGCAGCAGGACTGGCGGCGGATGCGCCGGGGATCGTGGCCCTTGCAGAAGCCGAGCACCTCGATGGTCATGCACACAGCATTCATGTGCGCGGCACCGGTTTCTAATACTCGCTAAGATATTGCCATGTCTCTCGATGTGCCCAGCGATTTGCCGTCCGAGCTCGATTTCATCAGGCCCGCCATCCGCCTGATGCGGGGATACACACCGGGTGAACAGCCTCCCGCCGGGCAGAAAATTGTCAAACTCAACACCAACGAGAACCCCTTTTCACCCAGTCCGCGGGTGATGCAGGCGATCTGCGAAGTGCCGCCCGAGCTTTTGCGTCGCTACCCCAATCCAACCGCCGACGCATTTCGCACAGCAGCTTCCGATGTGCTAGGGGTTCAACCGGAAATGATTATTGCAGGCAACGGCTCCGATGATATTCTGACGATCGCCACCCGCACTTTCCTGGGTGCTGGTGATGTGCTTGCGGTCCCTGATCCGACCTATTCTCTCTATCCGGTTCTGAGCCGATTGCAGGAAGCAAAATTGATTTCTGTTCCGTGGGGTAAAGATTGGTCGCTACCGATCGAGGGGCTGCTGTCACATAAGCCGCGCGCCATCTATCTGGCCAACCCAAACGCGCCCAGCGGCACGCTGGTTCCATGTGCTGATATTGCAACATTAGCAAATGCATTCAAAGGGCTTCTGCTAATCGATGAAGCGTATGTCGATTTCGCCGATGAGAATTGCCTCGAATTGGTGCGAACCCATGCGAACGTGGTGGTTTCGCGTACGCTCAGTAAAGGATATGCGCTAGCCGGGCTGCGGTTTGGTTTTGCCATCGCGCAGTCTCAGGTCATTGAGCAGATGTTGAAGGCTAAGGACAGTTACAATTGCGATGCCTTATCGATTGCCGCAGCGACGGCGGCGATCCTCGACCAGTCCCATGCGCGCAAGTCATGGCTGCACATCCGTGCGGAGCGCGAACGGGTGTCAATAGAACTCAGGCGGCTGAAATTCGATGTGATCCCCAGCCAAGCCAACTTTGTTCTAGCCACCTGCCCCGATGGGCGCGGGCGTGAAATCTATCTCTTGCTCAAGACCAGAGGGGTTTTGGTGCGATACTTTGATCTTCCGGGCTTGCGCGACAAGGTGCGCATTACCATCGGCACGATGGATGAAAACAATGCGCTGCTGACGGCACTCCAACACACTGGTAAAGGCAGCATGGTATGACCCCTTCTCCCAATTCCAATCAGCGGATCGCTAAGCTCGAGCGTGAGACAAAAGAAACCCGGATCAGCCTTGAGCTCAATCTCGACGGCACCGGCGCAGCCACCATCGCCACGGGCGTGGGCTTCTTCGATCACATGCTCAATTTGCTGGTAAGGCACGGATTATTTGATCTGCGGGTGCAGGCCGAGGGGGATCTGCAGGTGGATGCTCACCATACGGTTGAAGACGTTGGCATCGTGCTCGGGCAGGCGGTCGAAAACGCCATCGGTGATAAACGCGGAATTTACCGTTATGGCTGGGCGATCGTGCCGATGGATGAGAGCCTCGCTCAGGTAGCGATCGATCTTTCCGGTCGGGCGGCGCTCGTTTTCAACGCGCCCTTCACCTCCCCGGCCATCGGGCAGTTCCCCGCTGAACTGGTCGAGGAATTTTTCAAAGCATTCGCCTTCAATGCGCGGCTGAATCTGCATGTGAACGTGGCTTACGGTACGAACAATCACCACATCTCCGAGGCGATCTTCAAGGCAACCGCGAAAGCGCTACGGCAGGCGGTCGCGCTTGATCCCCGGAGCAATGATTTGCCCAGCACCAAGGGCGTCCTCTAGTGTACCTCGCCGCAAATTCGCAAACATATAAAACGGCGTTCCAATAACAAAACTGTAGAAATCCAAGTCCGGTTATGTTCGTCTTAGGCTGACGAGGTACACTAGAACGTCGGGCAAATCAACGCCTGGGAACGTCGTAGCCCTGCTCCATATCCATCAGGCGGGGCGCTAGACGGTAATCATCGGCTGTCTGCCCGAGCACATCGTAGCCGGCCGGTCCATGCCACCAGCACCAGAGGGCTGCATAGGCACACAGCGCGGCGCGGACGGTGATGTCCACCTGCTGGTATATATTCCCCTTCGTGGGCAGACGATTGAGGCATTGGGCGAGGGGAAGAAAATCGACCGCCGGTGCAAGCCCGCGGACGCTTTCCAACACACCGATGGGAGGCATTTCCGGATTGGAAGAGAAGGCGCGCTGCACTTCGGGGGGGGAAACGCGGACCAATGCACGAGTGCGATGCCGTGGGGCGATTGCAAAGAGTAAGCGGTAGTCGAGCACCCGCCAGATGCGCTGCATGAACAGCTCAGAAGAATCATTGCCTTGTCCGTGCACCGCGATCACGCCGCTGCTGCCTGCATTGACTGCCAGGTATTCGAGCAATTCGCGATCGGTGTTGATGCGGCACGACCAATGGCTGAGCTCCACGCCATTTCGACGCCGCTGCAGCACTACTGCCGCATGCCGCGCCCGACTGTTCTCGCCTACGAGTTCAATTCCGACAAACGTGGTCGCCATGCTGTCGAGAAGAATACCGCCGCGCGGGCCGGAAGCAACAACGTTCGTCAGAAAACGTTTTCTGCCGTGCGAATCCGACTACCGAGACTTCACATTATGCATGGGAGGCGAGGAGAAGCGGGTGTCAGTTCATGATGTTTTTCAGATTTCCCGGTCCACCGCCAGGGCGATGCGGCGGATGGCCGCCATCGTGGCGCGAAATTGCGCGGGGGTGATTGACTGGGCACCGTCAGTCAAAGCATGTTCAGGATCGCCGTGCACTTCGACGATCAATCCATCTGCGCCGGCGCCGATGGCAGCCCGACACATAGCGTCCACGAGGTGGTTTTTTCCCGTCCCCTGGCTGGGATCCACCACCACTGGCAAATGGCTCAGCCGCTGCAGTTCTGGCACGGCAGCCAGCGCCAGGGTGTTGCGCACGTACTCCTCGTATGTGCGAATGCCGCGCTCACACAGGATCACCTGCGTATTCCCCTTGGCCATAATGTATTCGGCGGCAAGGAGAAACTCTTCGAGCGTTGCGCTCAGCCCGCGCTTGAGCAACACTGGCTTGCTTTGCTCGCCCACTGCGTTGAGCAGATTGAAATTCTGCATGTTGCGCGCCCCCACCTGCAGCACGTCCGCATACCGCGCCACCAGCGCCACCTGATCAACGGCCATCACCTCCGTGACGACAGCCAGGCCAGTTTCCTGGCGCGCCAAGGCCAACAACTCCAACCCCTTTTCACCCATGCCTTGGAAGGAATAGGGGTTGGTGCGCGGCTTAAAGGCCCCGCCGCGCAGGGCGATCGCACCGGCTTCCTTGACCGCGTGGGCGGTTTCTAAGAGCTGAGATTTCCCTTCGACGCTGCACGGGCCGGCGATGATACCGACCTTTTGGCCACCGATGCGCTGCGGGTTGGGCGCGTCGCTTGCCTGGGTCCGCAGACTGATGATGCTGCGCTCTTTTTTCACCTCGCTGGAAGCCATCTTGTAAGGTGCAAGGATCGGCACGACGCGATCCACTCCGTCGGCTGATTCCATGACACTGCGGTCTTTGAAGCGATCGTTACCGATGCAGGCCACGACCGTTCGTTCGGTTCCTACGATTACATTTTCCTGCAATCCCATTTCGCGCACCAGTTTGACGACGTGCTCAATTTGTTGGGCAGTTGAGCCGGATTTCATGACAACGATCATGGCAAGACTCCGAAGTTTTTGATTCGCCAAAGCATTCAGTTCTCACGGGTTTGCTTTGCTAAAAAAGAAGCCCCAGGACCGCGTCCTGAGGCTGTATTTGTTTCAGAAAAAACCGTGCAGCATCAGGACACGAAGATATTGGCGCGGGCCCAATAGCCGCTAAACCAAACCGTAAATCGTGCGTGAACTGATCTCATGATGATAGAGATTAGCGATTGTAGGAACCGAAAGTCAATTGAAATTTGACCCCATTCGCCCTTTAGGACTTTGACAATATCTGCTGCGCGTAGACTCGGGCAGCATCGAGGGCCACCGGGAGCCTGGCAGGATCTTTCGCGCTACCCATTGCCATTTGCGGCCTGCCCCCACCGTTGCCACCGGCGGCCTTGGTGGTTTCCTTGATCCAGTCTCCAGCCTTTAGGCCGCGGGCAATCCAATCCTCGCTGACGGCGGCGACGAAGCTCACCTGGCCCTCGAGCACGATCGCCAGCAACACGCCGTGGGTCGGAACTTTTTTGCGCAGTGAATCCAGCACAGAACGCATCTGATCGTCAGTGGAGTCGGGCAGTTCGACGACGATCAGCTTCCCGCCCTCGACGTCAATGCCACCCGCCACTGAATCCGCGACGATCGTTGACAGGTTGTAGTCGGGGTTGGTGGATTGCGACTTGCTGGCCAATTTTTCGAATGCCCGCAGTCGTGTCTGTAATTGCGACAGGGCAGCCTGGCCGCGGCGCTTAGCGCGCAGTGGAACGATGCCACCCAGACACTTTTGCAAGTTGGTAATGATCGGCCCAAGGTTGGCATCACCTGTTTCCAACGTTTGCGCGATCAGCGTTTCCATCTCATGGGCAACCGAAGCCGCCTGCAGGGCTGCATTCCCCGTGACCGCCACGATACGGCGAACGCCTTTGCTGACCGATTCTTCGGCCAACAGCACAAACCCACAAGCTTGGCCGCAATTTTCCAGATGCGTCCCCCCACAGAACTCGATGGAGAATTGACGCCACCTCGCGTTTTCAGGATCGGCAAGTAAATCTTTAACCGGCACCCCGATCGACACCACGCGAACCATGGGAGGATATTTTTCACCAAATACCGCGCGCAGGCTGTGGATCTTAAGCGCCTGCTCCTGCGGCGCGACCTCGGCATAGACGGTCAATCCCCTAGCGATGCGTTCGTTCACCAGCGCTTCTACCTTCGCCAGCTCATCGTCGTTTAATGCTTTGCCATGCGCGAAGTCGAAGCGCAGTTTTTCCGGATCAACGAGCGATCCCTTTTGCTGCACGGATTCACCCAGCACTTCGCGTAAAGCCCAGTTGGCAATGTGGGTAATAGTGTGGTTTTTTTCGGTGGATTGCCGCCCACCCTGCACCAGCGCGGTCACCACCTGGCCGACCTGAATGCGCCCGCCCTCGACTTGTCCGATATGCAACACAAACGGCCCCACGTTGCGCGTGGTTTCCACGGCGAAGCGCGTGCCTGTGTGCGTGCGCAGCTCACCGCTATCACCGACCTGGCCACCCATTTCGGCGTAAAAGTTGGTTTTTTCGAGAATCAAGGCAATCCGCTGGGCCGCGGTATCCGGGTCACTCCCGCTTAGGTGCGGCGGCGTCGCGGGCACCGAATCCAAGAGCGATTGCCCTTGCCAAATCGCCTTCACCGAGGACTGAACCGGTGCGTGATGAAACTTGGCAGCATCGTCGGTGGGTGCTACGCCTCTGCGCGACAGCTCCGCGATAACGTCTGGGGGGAGATTTGCGATACCCGCAGTTGCGGTCTGGCGCGCGTTGGAGATGCGCTGGTGTTCTTCCCAGCGATTTTGATAGCCCTGAACGTCGACCACCATGCCGCGTTCCGCCGCCATTACGCCGGTGAGGTCGATCGGGAAGCCGTAGGTTGCGTGCAGATCAAAGGCATCCTGCCCGGAGACAACGAGCTGTCGATGCGAATTTTCCTTGGCGCGGTTGGCGGCTTCTTCAAAAAGGTCGATGCCGCGATCGATGGTACGCGCAAAGGACGCCTCTTCCTCGCGCACGATGTCGGCGACGCGTTGCGGATTTTGCCGAAGTTCCGGAAACGCGCTACCCATGGTGTCGACGATCACGGGCACAAGTTGATAGAGAAATGGCTCGCGTAAAGAGAGTTGCTGGCGTCCGAACCGCACCGCGCGGCGAAGGATCCGTCTTAGCACATACCCGCGCCCTTCGTTGCTCGGAATTGCCCCATCCGTCAGAGCGAAAGTTAAACAACGAATGTGGTCGGCGATCACTCGAAAAGCGATGTCATGCCGCAGCTGCGCATCGGCAGCTTCGGCAATCGGGTCGGCCACGTTGGTTTTGGGGAAGCTCCCGGTATAACGCAGTGAAGAAATTTCGGAAATCCGTTGAAACAATGGGGCCCAGATGTCGGTGCCGTAGTTGTCGTCCTTCTGCTGTAAGACCTGGCAAAGCCGCTCAAGGCCCATGCCGGTATCAACGTGCTGGGCTGGCAGGGTTGTGAGTTTGCCGCCCTCATCACGGTTGTATTGGATGAAGACCAGGTTCCAGATTTCCATGACGCGCGGGTCTTCGCCGTTGACGTCTTTGCCCCCGGTTTTATCCGGAGTGCGGTCCATGTAGATTTCGCTGCAGGGTCCGCATGGGCCGGTTTCGCCCATTTCCCAGAAATTGTCTTTTCCAAAAAAGTGGATGCGCTCGTCCGGCAGTCCGGCGATTTCTTTCCAGAGGTCGGCGGCCTCGGAGTCGCGCGGAATGCCTGCCGCTGAGTTTCCTTCATAACAACTGGCATGCAAGCGCGTGGGATCCAGCTTAAAAACGCCGGTGAGCAGTTCCCACGCCATCTCGATTGCGCCGCGTTTGAAATAGTCGCCAAAGCTCCAGTTCCCCAGCATTTCAAAGAAGGTGTGATGTCGGCGTGAGCGGCCCACATCGTCCAGATCATTGTGTTTCCCCCCCGCCCGGATGCATTTCTGCGAGTTCACTGCACCCGGCCACGGCGCTTTGGCCTGCCCCAGAAAGTAGGGCTTGAACTGGTTCATTCCTGCATTGGTAAACAGCAATGTGGGATCGTCCAGTGGAACCACCGAAGAAGACGGCACGAACGCATGTCCGTGCTTCTGCACGAAAAAATCAATGAACTGCTGTCGAATCTGCTGCGATGTCATCATGGAAAAACCCGAGTGTTCCGAACACGTGAAACGGTCGATTATTGTCGGAGTGTTGTGGTGTTACAAGAACCCGCCCAGAAGCTTAATCATCCGCCCCGCTTCCATAGACTACGGAACCTCGGGGAACAATCAAACAAACTATTGAGTTAGCTGTATACTTCCAGATGTCCTGGCCGATGGTGTCCGGGATTTTGGGAATGAAGCTTATGAATAGTGGCGACTCATTGCAGGGCGTTTCGCCCGCGATCGTTGAAACCAATTTGGGAATTGATGCAGCAGTCGGGGGATCTCAAGTTGAGACCAAGCGGCGTTTGCTCGAGGCGGCCGGCGAGGTGTTTGCCGACCAAGGGTATCGCAACGCCACGGTGCGCGACATTTGCCATCGTGCCCGGGCCAACGTGGCGGCGGTCAATTATCACTTCGGTGACAAGCAGGGTTTATATCTGGCGGTCCTGCGCTACGCGTGCGAATGTTCCGGCAATAATTATCCCGCGTGTCTGGGGGCGAGCCAGGCACCGACGGGTGAGGAAAAATTGCTTGCCTATGTACGCGCGACCTTGGGCCGGATGTTCGATGAAGGACGCCCGGCCTGGCAGGGAAAACTTGAAGCCCGCGAGATGATCGAACCCACAGTGGCGCTGGACTCGTTGGTTGAAGAGCACATTCGACCGCGCGCCATGGTCCTTCGCGATATTGTCGTATTGTTCCTTGGGCCCGATGCCAATCCCACCCTTATCCGCCACAGTTGCGGGAGCATCGTTGGGCAATGCCTTTTTTTATAATCATTCCCGCCCGGTAATTACGCGCCTTTTCCCCGAACAGCATTATGCCGCAACTGACATCGAGCAGATCGCGCTGCACATCACGCGTTTTTCATTGGCTGCACTGAAGGCGATCGCAGATTCGGTTTAGAAAACAAGAATTTCCGCCCCCCAGGCTTTAGGTTCTCGGAGATATATTCCGCACGTAATCCTCGATGCCCGTTTCGAGGGTTGTGAAGGGGCGGTGATAGCCCGCTTGGCGAAGTTTTGTTGTATCCGCCTGCGTAAAGTACTGGTATTTGCCACGCAACGATTCAGGCATGTCGATAAACTGGATACTGGGTTTTTGACCCATCGCGGCAAAGACGGCGTTGGCCAGATCAAGCCAGGGACGTGCCTCTCCGGTGCCGCAGTTAAGCAATCCACCCGCCTTACGCTCTTCTAAAAAATGGAGCGTGACATCCACGGCGTCTTTGACATAAATAAAGTCGCGCTTTTGCTGACCATCCCCATAATCAGGGCGATGGCTTTTGAATAGTGATACCTGTCCCGTCGACTGAATCTGTTCGAAACTCTTATGCACGACGGAACGCATGTCTGCTTTATGCGATTCACGCGGGCCATACACGTTGAAATATTTTAACCCCACGATTCGATCAAAGAGCCGGTGCTTCAAAGCCCACAGATCAAAAAGGTGTTTGCTATAGCCATACATGTTCAACGGCTTAAGCGCAGGGGTCATGTCATCGGCATCGCTGTAGCCCTGTGAGCCGTCTCCATAGGTGGCCGCGCTTGATGCGTATACAAAACGCGTCCCGGAATCGATGCACCAGGAACAAAGCTTGCGGGTGTACTGATAATTATTGCGCAGTAGAAAGTCGGCATCGCGCTCGGTGGTGGCGCTGCAGGCACCCAGATGCACGCAGCCATCAATAGCGGGATCCTTTTGCAGCAGCGCTAGTAACTCGTCGGGGCTTATCAGGTCTTCGAAGCGCAGGCCAATCAGGTTCTTCCATTTTTCGTCGGTCCCCAGATTGTCAACCAGCAGCAAATCCGTATTGCCGCGGGCGTTCAAGGCAGCGACAACATTGCTACCAATGAAACCGGCTGCTCCGGTGACCACGGTCAGTTTGGGCATAAGGTCCTTTACAGAAACGGCAGAGTCGAACGAACGCGCCTCAGCATTCAGACTTCGGGCTTCTTGAGCACGGCACCGGTATCGGCACTGGTGACTTGGGCCGCATAGCGCGCCAGGTAGCCATGCGTGATTTTTGCCGGCGGGCGTTTCCATGCCGCGCGGCGGCGATCCAGCGTGTGCTCGGAAACTTCCAGTTGTAACCGATGGCTCGGCACGTCGATGTGGATGATGTCGCCCGGCTCCACCAACGCGATGGGGCCACCTGCCGCTGCTTCAGGGCTTACATGCCCCACACATGCGCCCCGGGTTGCACCGCTGAATCGGCCATCGGTGATCAGGGCCACCGACTCGCCCAGCCCTCGCCCCATGATGTTGGCGGTGGGTGCCAGCATTTCCTGCATACCCGGGCCACCGCGCGGGCCTTCGTAACGAATGACGACGACATCGCCCGCCTTGACCTTGTTGTCGAGAATTCCCTGGGCCGCTTCCTCTTCGGATTCAAAAATGACCGCCGGGCCGCGGAATTGCTGCATATGCGCCGAGACTGCGGCGCTTTTTAAAACCGAACCGCTGGGTGCAAGATTTCCGAAAAGCACGGCCAGGCCTCCCACTTCACTATAGGGATTTTCCAGCGGGCGAATCACATCGGAATCGATCACCACCGCGCTGGCGATATTCTGCCCCAGCGTTTTCCCCGTGACCGATATGCAATCCAGATTCAGCGCCCCCGCCTTACCCGCCAGCGTTTTTAGAATTGCACTGATACCTCCTGCCCGATGCACATCTTCCATGTGATATTTCCCGGCGGGAGCGACCTTGCACAGATAGGGCACCCGGGCCGATACCTCGTTGAGGTGGGCCAGGTTAAAAGGCGTCCCCGCCTCGATCGCCACCGCCAGCGCATGCAGTACCGTATTGGTGCTACCCCCCATTGCCACGTCCAGGGCAAAAGCATTTTCGAAGGCGGCATGGGTAAGAATGTCGCTCGGGCGAATGTTCTGCTTCACCAGGTCGACAATGCGCCGCCCCGCTTCGGCAAAAAGCTCATCGCGTTTGGGATCCGTTGCCAGGATGGAACCGTTGCCCGGCAATGCCAGGCCCAGCGCTTCGTTCAGGCAGTTCATGCTGTTGGCCGTGAACATTCCCGAGCACGAGCCACATGTGGGACAAGCGTTTTCTTCGATATCCTGCAGCGTGGCCAGGCTCATCTTGTTGGCGGACACCTGGCCGACGGCTTCAAACACCGTAGCAAGGTCGATCGCCTCACCGCTCTTGGACTTCCCGGCCTTCATCGGCCCGCCGCTGACGAAGATCGTCGGAATGTTGACGCGCGCAATGCCCATCATCATGCCGGGTACGATCTTGTCGCAATTGGGGATGCACACCACCCCATCAAAGCAATGGGCGCGGAGCATGGTCTCCACACAGTCAGCGATCAATTCACGACTGGGGAGCGAATATTTCATCCCGACGTGCCCCATGGCAATCCCGTCGTCTACCCCGATGGTGTTAAATTCAAACGGTACTCCACCGGCGGCACGGATGGCCTTGCGCACCTTCACACCCACAACGTCAAGGTGGGCATGCCCGGGAATGATCTGTACGAAACTGTTACAGACGGCGATGAAGGGTTTGTCAAAATCCGCTTCTGATTCCACCATGCCGGTGGCGCGCAGCAGGCTGCGATGCGGGGCGCGGATCATGCCTTTTTTGATGGTGTCGCTGATGGCCATGGGGTGCTCCTGGGGAAAACGAATTCATTCGCCCGGTGAAATGCTACGTGGGCTGAGGAAGACATGCCACTGCGGCTCATCATCGACGGCGTTCAACCGTTGCGCCAGATCGGTACGTTCGCTCCAGCCGGCTTTTTGAATGGCATCGAGCGTGATGATGCGTTGGCCATCGGAATTGTGCAGGCTGTAGATGCTGTCCCAGACCAGTAACGTACCGGGTGGGGCGTCGGCCAGTATGCCGGGCTTGAATTCGACGGTCAGATCAGGCGCATTAGAGTAATCGCTGAGCAGGGAGAAAAACGCGATATGGGATGTCATCAGGTGTGGATAGCGCCGCTGCAGGGTAGAGTGATCGTACCACTGCAAAAAATCTCGGGCCGCGCGCAGGCTGGGATCGGGCCGAAGGGGCAATGCCTGATAATGCTTGTTGGCCAGCCATGGCAGCAACACTGCGGCGGTTGCCCAGGGCAGCGGCCAGCGCCAACGTCGCCCGATGAAAATCCATTCCCATCCTTGCGCGGTGAGCAGTGCCCAGAACGGTGTCACCGAAAGCATATAGCGCGGTTCACCGTTGCTGGCCATTTTGCCCAGCCAATACAGCAGGCTATGGGCCACCAGCACGAGTAGCGGCAAAACCGCGATCAGCCATTGGCAGTGGACCCGGTGGGTTTGCAGTCGCAGGCGCAGAAGTGGCATGCCCTGGCGAAGGCTCACCCAAATGCCAATGCACGTTGCCGGGAGCAGGAAGGGTGAAACTACAAACGGGAGCAAGGCAACAAATTTCAAAAGTGGCCCGGCGTCATAGGTACTTTTAGAATCCCAGGGCCAGGCGTGTTCGAGCCATTGCCACCAGGGATAATTCGGCTGCGCGGGCGTCCATGTCCATCCGGCGTAACTCCACAGCCCCAGCGGCAGAACCAGCAACGGCAGCCAGTGCAACCGGCGATGCGCCACCAGCGCCAACCCTGCCAGCGCGATGAACCCAAACCCCTCGGGCCGGCCCAGCGGTAATAGGCCCACCAGCAATGCCATGATCCACCACCACCGCCGCTGATAAGCCAAAAACGCGCCTGCCAATACCGCAGCAAACGGCAACTCGGTCAGCTCACTGAACGAGTGCATGAACACCATCGGCTGGGCCAGGGTGAACGCATAGGCCAGTACCGGCCAGCGATATCCCTGGCGGCGGGCGATGCTCATCGTGAACCAGGCCGTGATCAGCGCCAGTGCCAATGACATGGCATGCACCCCATACCGGCCGGCAAGATGCGCCGGTATTGCATAGAGGCCGGTGCATAATGGCCGGCCCCACACATCCGCCAGGAACCGATGTGAATTCCAGACCTTGCGCGCGTAGATATAATGCGTGCATGCATCAGCCTCCAGGAATCCCTCACCCCGGAATGATTCA
>JBBSFP010000020.1:0-15092 GCA_038238625.1 Tepidisphaerales bacterium | reverse complement strand
GATGAAGCGCGGTTGCGGCAACAAATCGAATACCAGATCCAGCAGGGCATCGATGGTCTGGTGCCGGTCGGTACCACCGGAGAATCACCCACACTCGATTTGCACGAGCACGAGCGCGTGATCGAGCTGACAGTGGCCCAGGCGCGCGGGCGGGTGCCCGTGATTGCCGGTGTAGGCGCCAACGCCACCAGCGAGGCCGCCGAGCTCCACAGCTTTGCTAAAAAAGCCGGCGCCACCGCCGGTTTGTCGGTTAATCCGTACTACAACAAGCCCACGCAAGAAGGGCTGTACCGGCATTTCATGACGCTGGCGGATCGTGTGGATTTGCCGATCGTGCTCTACAACATCCCCAGCCGCACCGGCGTCACCATGAGCGCTGCTACGGTAGCGCGGCTGGCGAATCACCCCAACATTGTCGCCATCAAAGAAGCCACCGGGAATCTCGACATGACCAGCGAAATTCGCTCGCTCTGCGAGATCACTGTGCTCAGCGGTGACGATTCCCTGACCCTTCCCATGATGGCCATCGGTGCCACCGGCGTCATCAGTGTGGCATCGAACCTGTTGCCCGGCCAGATCAAGGCTATGGTTAAAATGGCGCTGGCCGGCAACTTCGCTGAGGCCGCCAACATCCATCACCGGCTCTTCCCACTCATCAAGTCACTGTTTCTGGATGGCAACCCGGCGGGCATCAAGCATGCGATGAAAATCGCCGGGCAGGACAGCGGCGACTTGCGCCTGCCTTTGTGGGCTGCCTGCGAAACCACGCAAAAGACCATTGAAGAGCTGGTTCGGAAGCTGGGGATGTGAATGGGGCGACCGTGACCCACCTTTGCGCCCCAATTTTCGTCGATGACCTTCAGACAGCGCGCCTGGATATGCTGCTGGCCGCCGAGGCGGGCGCAGATATGCTGGAACTGCGCATTGATCGGTGGCTGCTACCCGAGGTGCCCACCGCCGGTCAGGTGGCTCAATTAGTAAAGGCCGCGCCACTGCCGGTAATCGTAACGTGCCGGCCGACATGCGAGGGCGGGCAATCAGATCTGACTACCGAGCAGCGCATGCAGGTCCTTCAGCATGCAGTCAATGCGGGGGCGACATATGTCGATGTGGAACTGGATACGGCACACAAAGCAACCGCCGATTTTGTGAGCGGCCGCAGTCGCGAAAACCAGGGCGGGCTGATCTTATCAAGTCATGACTTCGCGGGTCGACCCGCACGGCTGGCCACGCTGACCGAGGAGCTGTTCCGAAGCCACGCCGACATCGTGAAATTGGTGTGGCAGGCGCGCACCGTACGCGACAACCTGGAGGCGTTTGAAATCCTGCAGCATCGAGCAAAACCAGCCATCGTACTTTGCATGGGCGAAGCAGGCCTGATCAGCCGGGTGCTGGCTAAGAAATTTGGTGCCTTTCTGACGTTCGCTTCGCTCCGCACCGAAAGCGGAACTGCGCCGGGGCAAGTGACATTGACGGATATGAAGCGGCTCTATCGATGGGATGCACTGGGTTCGCACACGCGCGTGTATGGCGTGGTCGGAAGCCCCATTGCCCACTCGATGTCGCCGGCGATCCACAATGCTGCCTTCGATGCGATTGGTTTTGACGGTCTCTATCTGCCGCTGCTGTTGAACCCAGGGTATGAATCTTTCAAGGCTTTCATGGAGAGTTTCCTGGCTGCGCCAGGGCTCGATCTGGCAGGCCTGTCGATTACCATCCCGCACAAGGAAAATGCGTTGCGCTATTTGAAGGAATCAGGAAACCGGGCGACGATCGATCCGTTGGCTGAAACAATCGGCGCGCTGAACTCGATCGTCGTCACAGGGGACAAACTACACGGTTTCAACACCGATCATTCTGCGATCCTCGACAGCATCACCACGCATCTGTGCATCGAACGTTCTTCTCTAAAAGACTATCGGATCGCTGTCATCGGAGCGGGCGGTACGGGTCGCACGGCGGTGGCGGCCCTCGCCCAATGCGGTGCCACCGTGGTCATCTACAACCGCACGCGCGATCGGGCCACCCAATTGGCGGCGGAATTCAACGGCCGAGCCGGCAAAGTGGTGGCCGCTGACATGGGAAAGCTATGCGATTCGTGTTGCCAGATTTACATCAACACCACTTCCGTTGGGATGCACCCAAACGTGGATGCCACCCCTTTCGGCGAGCGCACGCCAAAGTTTGATGCCAACACAATGGTGTTTGACACCGTCTACAACCCGATGGAAACGCGGCTCCTGAAAGAGGCCAAAGCCGGCGGGGCACAGACCATAAGCGGGGTTGAAATGTTCGTCCGGCAAGCCGCCGGGCAGTTCGCCGCCTGGACGCAGCAGGCCGCTCCAATTCAGGTCATGCGTGATGTGGTGGCCGGCAAATTGAACAAAGCCTTATGAGACTACTTTTTGGCAAAGTTTGATAAATCCTCAAGCAATTAGCTCGCTAGGGCCATTTGATCCACCCAAAAACTGCATCAATCCTTAGCAATTGATTTATTGCAAGCGGCCGATTTCTCTATACACTTCGCGTCTCATGCAAAATCCGGTCATAACAAGCGATAAACAACCTAACGGCGAGACCGCCCGACCCACGGCGCTAATCACCGGCATCACCGGGCAGGATGGTTCTTACCTCGCCGAGCTGCTGCTCAACAAGGGGTATAACGTGCACGGCATCGTTCGCCGCAGCAGCACGTTTAATACCGAGCGGGTGGATCACATCTATCGGGATCCGCACGATCCGCAGACGCGCTTCTTTTTGCACTACGGCGATCTGCTGGATGGCATCGGGCTGCGCGAGATTCTCACCCGCGTGCAGCCGGACGAGGTTTACAACCTGGCAGCACAATCGCATGTGCGCGTGAGCTTTGAGCAGCCGGTCTACACCGTCGCAGCTGATGCCCTGGGCACAATGAACCTTTTGGAGGCGATTCGTGATTCAGGTAGACCCGTCAAAATTTACCAGGCCTCCAGCAGTGAAATGTATGGAAAGGTGATCGAGACTCCGCAATCAGAAACCACGCCCTTTTATCCGCGCAGCCCTTATGCGTGCGCGAAGGTGTATAGTTTCTGGCAGACGGTCAACTACCGCGAGGCTTACAACATGTTCGCCTGCAACGGGATTTTATTTAATCACGAAAGCCCCCGTCGCGGCGCGACTTTTGTCACGCGCAAGATCACCCGCGCCGCCACACGCATCAAAGAGGGCCTGCAAAACAAGCTCTATCTCGGTAATCTCGATGCAAAACGTGACTGGGGTTTTGCTGGCGACTACGTGGAAGCCATGTGGCTCATGCTGCAACAGGCGAAGCCGGTGGATTATGTGATCGCCACTGGTGAAACCCACAGCGTGCGGGAGTTTCTCGACGAAGTGTTTGGCCTTCTCGATTTGAAGTGGGAAAAATACGTCGAGATCGATCAGCGCTATTTCCGCCCAGCCGAGGTCGACTTGCTTTTGGGCGATGCCAGCAAGGCACGGCGAGAGCTCAACTGGACTCCCCGCATCACCTTCAAAGCCCTGGCCAAAATGATGACTGAGAGTGATTGGGAAACGGCCAAGCGCGAACGGCTGCTACAGGAACGCGGCATCGCTGCACCCCCGCCGCTTTAATTTCGCCAGACGTTTGCCGAATTGACCCACTGGATATTCCCATGAACGTATCGCGCAGTGATCGAATCCTGTTGACCGGCGGCGCCGGGTTTGTGGGGACGGCACTGCAGGCCACTCTGCGACGGCACGGCTATGAAAATCTGATCATCGTTCGTCGCAAGGATTACGACCTGACGCGCGAAGCGGATGTGGATCGTCTCTATCGCGATCATCGACCGGATGCCATTATCCACCTGGCCGCCGAAGTGGGCGGCATCGGTGCCAACCGCGCCAATCCTGGTCGCTATTTCTTTGCCAACATGGCGATGGGAATGCACTTGATCGAGGGTGCACGCAAGTATGGCATCAAGAAATTCGTTCAAACCGGTACCATCTGTGCCTATCCGAAATTCACGCCGGTCCCCTTCCGTGAAGAAGAACTCTGGAACGGTTACCCCGAAGAAACCAACGCTCCATACGGCGTGGCCAAAAAAGCGCTGCTGGTCATGTGCCAATCATATCGTCAGCAATACGGCCTGAATGCGATTTACCTGCTACCGGTGAATCTCTACGGCCCGCGCGATAATTTTGATCTCAACACCAGCCACGTGATTCCCGCGATCATCCGAAAATGCCTGGAAGCCCGTCGGCGCGGCGACAAGGAAATGATCGCCTGGGGCACCGGGAATGTGTCGCGCGAATTTTTGTACGTCGACGACTGTGCCGAAGGCCTGGCTCTTTCGTTTGAAAAATATGAATCTCCTGAACCCATGAACCTCGGTGCCGGGCGGGAGATTAC
Organism: Tepidisphaerales bacterium; assembly: GCA_038238625.1. Lineage (GTDB taxonomy): Bacteria > Planctomycetota > Phycisphaerae > Tepidisphaerales > Tepidisphaeraceae > JBBSFP01. Next base: position 10,705 of record JBBSFP010000020.1, on the reverse strand, counting down.
CATCCGCGAAGTAACGGAATTGATTGCGCGCTTATGCCGGTTCGAGGGGAAAATCGTGTGGGATCCGACCAAGCCCGATGGCCAGCCCCGGCGCTGCCTGGACGTATCGCGCGCTAAGGAACTCATTGGATTCGTGGCGCAGACTTCGTTGGAAGAAGGATTGAGCAAGACCATCGCCTGGTATGAGCACCACAACCCTGCCTAATCTGCATTTCGTTTTGACGTTTTAACTGCAGGCTGACGATTCACGTTTGACGCGCCGCCCCATGGATTCATAATAAGCATCGGCGTCGGCCTATCGAGTGGGTAGGATTTTCATTTCCAGCATGTCATGCGGAGGATTCGGTCCCGTCATGTTTCGTTCCGGTCGGCCCACCATCCTCATGCTCACGCAAGTCTTTCCGCCAGACCCGGCAAGTCTTGGGCAGCATCTCGCGGATGTTGCAACCGAGATGACACGGCGAGGTTATGATGTACGGCTGTTTGCTGCCAATCGGGGGTATGAAGATCCGACGCTTCTCTATCCCGCGCGCGAGCTCATGCACGGTGTGAATATCCGCCGGTTACCATTTTCTTCGTTTGGTAAGACATCGCTGTTTCGGCGTGGTCTGGGTACCGCGTCGCTCATGCTGCAATTCGCATTTATCACCCTCTTTTATCCCAATGTGCGCGGCATCTTTTTCAGCACGTCGCCCCCGATGATCGGGCTGGTGGCGGCGGTTGCGCGGCTGGTGCGGCGAATCCCCATCGCGTACTGGGCGATGGATCTCAATCCCGACCAGCTCATCGCCATGAAGCGATTTGGACCTTTAGATGCGCGCACGCGTTTTCTGGAAGACATCAATCGGTTCATTCTGCGTGAGTCGATTTTGATTATAGCGCTGGATCGTTTCATGGTGGAGCGCTTGCTGCGCCGCGGGCCTTACCGCGACAAGATTATTGTTCTCCCGCCCTGGTCACACGAGGATCACATCGAATGTCCGAAGTCGGCTGAGCGCTCCGACAATCCCTTTCGCCAGCGGCATGCGCTGGGGGATCGCTTTGTGGTGATGTACAGCGGAAACCACAGCCCGTCCAACCCGTTGACCACCTTGCTGGCAGCGACGCTGGCGTTTTCGGAGGATGATTCCATCCGCTTTGTTTTCGTCGGGGGTGGGGTAGGCAAGAAAGAGGTGGAGAACTTCAAACGAACACACCCCGAAGCAAAGATCGTGACCCTCCCTTATCAGCCGCTGGCGGAACTTGGCAACTCACTTTCGGCCGGCGACCTGCACGTGGTGTCGCTCGGAGAAGAGATGGTGGGGATCATCCATCCGTGCAAAATCTATGGCGCGATGGCAGTGGCGCGGCCAGTCCTTTATTTTGGCCCATGCCCATCCCACGTATCTGATATCCTGCTGAATCATCCGATCGGCTGGAGCGTGCCACACGGCGATGTGGTCGCGGCGGTGGCGGCAATCCGAACCGCACAAGCGCTCAGGCCCGCCGAATTGAAATCCATGGGTCTGCTGGCCCACGAAGTGTTGCATCGAAAGTATGCACAGTCCCTGATCTGCGGGAAGGTGTGCGATGCTTTGGAGCACACGTTTTTCGCAAACCAGCCGATGCAAAGTCACCGCGATGTTATTTCACAAGGAGGCGCCGTGAATCACAGGACATTGGTTGGTCTAACTATTCTCCTGGCAGGTTTGTTGCTCAGCATGAGCGGATGCAACAAGCACGTTCGCGAGGTGCGGGTAACACCAGAGACTGCCGACATCATTGCGATGTTCCCGCCCGCTGTACTGCTGCCAACAACGGCTTGAGATGCTCGGCTCCATGCAGCAGCACCGCATCCATCAGGGCATACATCTGGTAAATCGATTTGCGGAAGCGCTGATATTCTGCTGGTATTCGGTGCGTCACCTGGTAGGCGCGCATAAACGCCGGAGTTACGGTCTGAAACAATTCCAGGTACGCCAGTTCCATTTCCGCGTGTGCATATTTGCAGTTGGGATCGAGCAATCCGGAGATCCACCAGCGGCCGTGCCCATCAGGTTTGACGAGAATGTTGCTGGCCCACAGGTCGCAGTGCGACAGCCGCGGGCGATCGTCATGCACGATCAGTCGTTCGAGGTTGTCATGTATTTTGAGAATGGTTTTGCGTGCTTTCACCGGCAATCCGATCAACTTGCCAACCTCGCGACAGATCGGGTCATACATTGATCGGTAAAACATGGCCCAGTTGTCCCACTCAACACGATCGGCCTCGGTGAGCCGGGTGTAACTGGCATTCACCTGGCTGTGCAGCGCTGTAATCAGATCAGCCAGATGCATTTGCAGGTGATTAAATTGGTCACCATCGCAAGTGGAGCGCGCGCGATTCAGATCGATTCCGGGCAGAAACTCCATTAAGAGATAACTGAACGGCTCATCGAGGGTACCGACTTTACAGCCAAATACCTGCGGGACGGGCAGGCCCACCGTCCGCAACACATTGAGCTGAAAAGCCTCCTGCAGGTAGCTGCGGTCGGCGCGATGCGCAGAGAGCTTGAGCACCGCCCGTTCGCCGGTGGTCGTGGTGAGCTTGACCGTGGTGTTGATGAATCCACCGTGCAGGGTTTTGATCTCTGCCGGCTCCGCCGCTGTGCCGATCCACTCGTGCACAATGCAACGGAGCGTCTCCCAGGAAATGTCGCCGTCTCCAATCGACATGCGTGAGGTTATTCTGGCACCGCGGGTTCGAAGACACAACAAAAATCGAGTCGCGCTTAAATTGGAATATACAGCCTCAACGATTCGGAACTTTAGTGCGGGCATCACGCTGCCTAAGATGAGCACTATGACAACCGGCATCATCATCGTCGATCACGGGTCGCGTTTGACGGAATCCAATCAAATGCTCGAGGCGGTGGCCAAGCGCTTCGCCGAGCGGTTTCTGGAAACTTATGAAATTGTTGAACCCGCACACATGGAATTGGCTGAACCGTCGATTGCGACCGCCTATGCCCAATGTGTGAAACGCGGCGCGCAGCGTGTCGTGGTGTGTCCTTTCTTTTTAGGCCCGGGAAAACATTGGACATCGGACATTCCCCGCCTTACCGCCGATGCGGGCAAGGGGTTCCCCGGCACCAACTATCATGTGACCCCGCCGCTTGGAATTGATGAACTTATTATGGAGTTGCTGAATAAGCGTATCGCGCAATGTGCGCATTCGGATTTTCTGTGCGATAGTTGCCGTGGAACGTTGCGCAGTGGGGAAAAATTGACTAGCGTTTGAGCAATCGGCCCAGCAATTCGCCGTAGTAGGAAATGATCAGGTCGGCACCGGCACGCTTGATCGCCAGCAGTGATTCGGTGACGGACCGCTCTCGATCCAGCCACCCATGGCCGATGGCCGCTTCCAGCATCGCGTATTCTCCACTCACTTGATAAGCCACCACCGGCACCTGCACGGAACGGCGTACCGCGCTGATCACATCGAGATATGGCCCGGCAGGTTTGACCATAATCATGTCGGCACCCTGCTCGATATCGAGCGCTGCTTCCAGGAGGGCTTCATCGACACCACGTGCCGGATCCATCTGGTAGCTGCGCCGATCCCCAAAGGCGGGGGCAGATTGAGCGGCATCGCGAAAAGGCCCATAAAAGGCGCTGGCGTATTTCACGCTATAGGCCAGAAGCGCCACGTCCTCAAAGCCCGCTTCGTCGAGCCCCTCACGTAGTGCCTGCACGCACCCATCCATCATGCCGCTGGGTGCAATAACGGCGGCTCCGGCTCGAGCGTGGTTGATCGCCTGTTTAACCAACGCGCTAACGGCAGCATCGTTGGCAACGGTTGCCTGATCATGCGTCAGCGGACCGCAATGACCATGATCGGTGTATTCGCAAAAACATAAGTCGGTCATTCCAATCATCGACGGATGATGCTTGCGCATTTCCTGCAGCAGCCGACAGACGACGTTGTTTCCGTTCAGTGCTTCAGAGCCGCTGGCATCCTTCAATGCAGCATCGATGACACCGAACGCCAGATATGCCTTAAACCCTTCGGCAGCCCTTTGCTCCAGCCATTTCAGAGCCACGTCGATCGACATCTGAAACACCCCCGGCATGGATGGCACTTCAAGCCGAATATTCTGCCCGTCACGAACGAACACCGGCAGGATGAAATCAGAGGTCCGCAGCGAAACCCGCTGCAGCATTTGCCGCATCGTAGTCTGCATTCGCAACCGGCGCGGTCGAAACAGCAAATCCAACGGTGAATCCATAGCCACATTATAAACCAGCGGCAGCGCTGCTGTATCTTTTGACACCCCCGTTTTGATCCGATAGGTTGCGCCCCATGCTTTACGAAAAAGATGCACCGCTCGATCCGCTCAAGGGAAAAACTGTCGGCGTACTCGGGTTTGGCTCGCAGGGACACGCCCATTCCCAGAATCTGCGCGACAGCGGGGTACAGGTTATCGTCGCCAACCGCCCCGACAGCGCCAATGGCCGCCTGGCGCTGGAGCGTGGGTTTACCCTCGCCACTGTCGAAGAAGCCGTGCAGCAATCCGACCTGATTATCGTGACATTGCCCGATGAGGTGCAGCCGGAAGTTTACGAAAAGAGCGTGGCCCGAAATCTTTCACCCGCCAAGGCTTTGGGGTTCACGCACGGGTTTAACATTCATTTCAAAACGATCGTCGCGCCGGCGAATGTGGATGTGATCCTTGTCGCACCCAAAGGGCCAGGGCATCTGGTGCGCAGTGAATTCGAGCGTGGGGGCGGCGTACCATGCCTGCTTGGGGTGCATCAAAACCATTCTGGTAAAGCACGCGATATTGGCCTGGCATGGGCGCGCGGCATTGGTGGGGCGCGCAGCGGGATCATCGAAACCACTTTCAAGAATGAGTGCGAAACCGATCTTTTTGGTGAGCAGGCCGTCCTTTGCGGCGGCCTTTCAGCCCTGATCAAAGCAGGCTTTGAAACCCTCACCGAGGCCGGGTATCCGCCTGAAATGGCCTACTTCGAATGCGTCCACGAGGTGAAATTAATTGTCGATCTCATCTACCAGGGCGGGCTCGATTATATGCGCTATTCGATTTCCAACACCGCCGAGTATGGTGATCTAACGCGCGGTCCACGGCTCATCACACCAGCGGTGAAAGCGGAGATGAAGAAAATTCTCGCCGAGATCACCAGCGGGCAATTCGCTAAAGAGTGGCGGGCGGAATACGAGGGTGGAATGAAAAATTTCAAGCGGCTCTACGAGGCGGATAACCAGCATCCGGTGGAAGTTGTGGGCCGTAAGTTGCGGAAGATGATGCCGTGGCTTAAAGCCAAGGAACCGCCAAAGGGGTGAGCTATTTATCTCCGCGCTGACCCGGTGGATCCCAGCCCGATCCGCCCCAGGGATGACAGCGGCACAGGCGCCGGCAGGTCATCCATCCACCTTTCCAGGCACCGAAGTCCCTGATCGCCTCTATCGCGTATTGGCTGCATGTGGGCACATAGCGACAGTTGCCCCCCATGAACTGCCCGAGCGTCATGCGATAGAGATAAACCAGGCCCAGCAGCAACCAGCGCATGTCATTGTGCTCCGGTAGAGCGCTTCTGCCAGGTGAGATGCAGTTTTGCCATCAATGCGCGCATGATCTGAAGATAATCCACCAGCGGTAGTTCCTCATGCGGTCGCAGCACGACAATCCAATCATACCCGGCGGGCGGATCGTGCTGCAGCATGCGGAATGATTCGCGCAACAGGCGTTTGAACCGAACCCGTTTTGCGGCAATTCCTATCTTGCGCGAGATGCTCAGCCCCAGTCGCTGATGCGATAACCCATTGGGAATCGCATACATCAGCACTGGCCCCCGCTGCTCGCGGGTCTTGCCATCAAATACCCTGGCGAATGCCAGCGCGCCAGACAGGCGATGCGTTCGCGGCAGGGTATATTCCATATAACGCTAGTGAACGCCCTGAGCTCCAAGCCAACGCTCGGCATCGAGGGAAGCCTTGCAGCCCATACCGGCGGCGGTAATCGCCTGTTTATATGTTGGATCAGCCACGTCACCGGCGGCGAACACACCTTCCACGCTCGTGAGCATTCGCTGGGGATCGGTGAGCACGATAAACCCTTTCTCATCGATCTTTAACTGGTTGCGAAGGAAATTAGTATTAGGGGTGTGACCGATTGCGACAAACAACCCCGAGGCTTCGACCAACGAAGTTTTACCGTCGATCACATTCCGCAAACGTGCTCCGCTGAGCCCGCGCTCTGAATCCCCCAGCACTTCTTCCACCACATTGTGCCATAACGGCTTCACCTTGGGGTTGGCCAGAAGGCGTTCAGCCATGATCGAGCTGGCGCGCAGGCGATCGCGACGATGCACCAGGTAAACGACGCTGGCGAATTTAGCGAGATGCGTGGCCTCCTCCGCCGCCGAATCACCACCGCCGACGACCAGCACCGGCTTATTGCGATACCGAGGCAACGCCCCGTCGCATACGGCACAGGCGGAAACGCCGTGATTTTTGAACCGGTTTTCCGATTCCAGCCCCAGGTAGTTGGCGCTGGCACCGGTGGCGATGATCAGTGACGCAGCGGTCACGGTTTGCCCGGCCGTATCGCGGATGAGGAACGGGCGTTTGAACAGTTCGACATCTTGCACATCTTCAGTAATCACCCGAGTACCAAAGCGAATGGCTTGCTCGCGCATGCGAATCATCAACTCGGGCCCGCTGATCCCCTCAGGGAATCCGGGAAAGTTTTCCACCTCGGTAGTGGTGTTGAGCTGCCCCAGGGGAAGGCGACCAGCGACGCTGTTTTCTTCGGAGATCGCGCCCTCATACACCAATGGATTCAAATTGGCGCGCGCGGCATATAGCGCGGCGGTCCACCCGGCCGGACCCGAACCAATAATCACGAGTTTTTCAATGTCTGTTACAGTGTGTGTGGTCATGGATTTTCTACCTGCATTGTATGCTGATGATAACGCCAGCATCGGGGGAAGAAATTATGCCAGGGCCGCGCAAACGGCATCACCCACGTGTTGTGTGCTGGCTTGGCCAAGCAAATCCCTGGTGTGATTTTCGGGCTTTGCCATCACCGTCGCACAGGCCTGCAGGATCGCTTGCGCCGCCTTGGGCAGGTTCAGGAAATCGAGCATCATTGCCACCGACAGGAACGTGGCAATCGGGTTGGCCAACCCCTTACCGGCAATGTCGGGGGCGCTGCCGTGCACGGGTTCAAACATGCTGGCGTACTGGCGGGTGGGGTTGAGATTACCGCTGGCGGCCATACCCATGCCGCCCTGGATTGCCGCGCCAAGGTCGGTGATGATATCGCCAAACATATTGGTGGTTACGATCACATCATAGGTCTGCGGCTTAGTCACCATATACATCGTGCACGCATCAACGTGATGGTAATCCGTCTCGATAGCGGGGTACTCGGCCTTCACCGCTTCGAAGGTGCGCTGCCATAAATTGTGGGCAAAGCGCAGCACGTTGGTCTTGGCGACCAGCGTTACCTTTTTGCGGCCATTTTGGCGAGCATATTCAAATGCATAGCGAATACAGCGCTCCACGCCATGGCGGGTAGTGACCTCGATTTGGTTAGCCACCTCGTGCGGGGTGTTCTTATAGAGAAATCCACCGTTCTGACAGTAAAGCCCTTCGGTGTTCTCGCGAACGATCACCATGTTGATGTCATCGGCGCCAGCCGATTTGAGCGGCGTGGGAACACCGGGCAGCAGCCGGGTTGGACGCAGGTTGATGTACTGGTCCAACTCAAAGCGCATCTTCAGAAGGATCTCAGTTTCGAGAATGCCCTGGGGAATCTGCGCCGAGCCGCGCGGATCCACACCAACGGCCCCGAAGAGAATCGCATCGTGTTCACCCAACTCTTTGAGCGCTGAATCAGGAAGCGTCTGGCCCGTGACCAGGTAATGTTCCCCGCCAAAGGGATAGTCGGTCGTGGTGTAGGTGAAGCCAAATTTCTTGGCGGCCACGGACAGAACTTTCAGGCCCTGCGGTATGACTTCTTTACCGACACCGTCACCGGGCATGACTGCGATGCGCATGCGTGTCTCTCCTTTTCCAAGCGATGCAGATTAGTGGATCATGGCGTGCTTTGCCAAAGCGCCAGCGCCTTATCCACCAGCACCGGCAGCGCCGCATCACCCGCAAGCCAGTGCACCGCCGGAAACCGCCGAAACCATTTCATCTGGCGGCGAGCCAGTTGACGGGTGGCGATCTTGATGAGCTCCATCGCATCGTTCAGGGAAATTTCACCCGCCAGGTGGCGCGTTATTTCGGCATAGCCGGTTGCCATCGAGGCGGTTTTGGAAAATTTGCCGTACCGCTGCAACAGGCTGCGCGTCTCTTCAACCCAGCCTTCAGTAAACATCGCCTTGGTGCGGGCGTTGATCCGCCCGTTGAGCGTATCGCGGTCCCAGCTCAGTCCAATCCACACTGCGGGGTGGCGAGGCTGCTCGGTTAACCACTCTGTTTGAAAGGACGAAATGGGTTTGCCAGTCAGTTCGTAAACCTCCAGCGCGCGCACCAGGCGGCGGGTGTCGTTCAAATGAATGCGGGCGGCGGCATTGGGATCAACCTCGCTGAGGCGGGCGTGCAGATTCTCGTTGTCGTACGCCTGCAACCGAAGGCGCAGCGCATCATCGGCCCCGGGGCCATCAAAAATGCCGGCGAAAAGCGCCTTGAAATAAAGCGGCGTTCCCCCCGTGGCCACTACTGGAACCTTCCGGTGCTTCGCGGAGGCGATGACTGCATCGGCCATCTCCACCGCGCGGGCGACGGTGAATGATTCATCCGGATTGGCGACATCAATGAGATGATGGGGGACGAGCGCGCGGTCGGCGGCTGATGGTTTAGCCGTGCCCACGTTCATCCCGCGATAAATCTGCATCGAATCAACGGACAGGACCTCCGCACCCACCCGCTGGGCCAGCGCCAGCGCGAGGCCAGATTTACCAGAGGCCGTGGGACCTAAAATCACCAGGGGAATTGTTATTTCAGGAGTAGAAAATGCCATGACGGCACCCACTGTCAAACCGGCAGCCGTGAACACTTCGGCCGGGTTTGAACGCGCTTTCTGTAAGTGCTTTACGACTGGGAAGTTGGGTGTAGTAGACGGAGCCTAATGATCTGGCACTGTCTTTGTTCTACCCCGAACAGTTGCATCCCGCCGAGTGGCGGGTGACGAAAGTTCAATATTATAGGAGGCATATCATGGCACTGCCTACACGCGTTCTTCATGGTCAAAGTGAATACGATCCGGCACGGGAGTTCGACACGATGCTGAGCCGCTGGTTTGGCAATCGCCAATCCGAAGGTGGCAGCCTGGCACCCTATGGCGTCGACGTGCGCGAGGACCAGGATCACCTGTATGTCGAAGCCGAGCTTCCAGGGTTCAAGAAAGACGAGGTGGAAATCACATTGGAAAACCAAACGTTATCGATCATGGCCGAACGCCGATCAGAAAAGAACGATGAGAAGAAAGGGGATCTTCTGCTACACGAGCGGCGTTATTCACGCTTCCATCGAAGCTTCACGTTGCCATCAACCGTGAGCGATCAGAAAGTGAACGCAAAGCTGGCGGATGGCGTGTTGACGATCACGCTGGATAAGCGAGAAGAAACCAAGCCGCGAAAAATCCAGGTGAGTTGAACACTTTTTCCCGGAGCGTCGTCGTGAATGAACCTAAGAAGCCGGGGTGTCAGGTACCCCGGCTTCGTTGCATGCTTCACCGGGTTCATTTTGGGGCATCGGGCCGATTCAGGAATTCCTGCAAGCGAGCAGCGGTTAACCATTCAACGTGTCCATCCCCAAATCCGACGGCGGCCCCGTCGACACCAGGCTGATAAACAACGATCGTTTCTGCAGCGCCGACATCGGATGCCATCTTGCCAGCGCCCAGGTAGATGTATTCGCCATTCTCGTTTATCCATTGGGCCAATTTATCGGCTTCCGGCCCAGAGGGTAGAACTTTGGAAGAGTGCAAATGCTGGAAAAAAGTAGGCGGCAGTTCTCCTTCGGTTGCAAGCGTGCCCAGGTTTGGCGGATATTTCCCGTTGTGATCGTTGCTATAGGTGATGATCGCCATGCAGATGCTGCGAATGTCGGACAGACTTTTCACCCGGTCCGCAGTTGCGCGGGCTTTACTTAAAGCCGGAAGCATGATTGATACTGCCAGCGGCGCTGCGACCATCATTTGCGATTGGCCGCAAACGAACTCGCTTCCCGGAAACGGGCTAACGCTGCGGGCGTGCCAACCCATTGGGTCATGCCAGCTGAATGTGGCGGCAGGTTCCAGTTCTGGAAGAATCCTGTTGAGCGCGGGCAGGAGCAGCGGTGGCATGTCGATGCCCTTGAGGTGAGCGGCACCGGTGATGAGTTGGGAGGCGAACAGCACCAGGGGATAATTCCCATCTGCCGTTTTGGGGAGATCGTTGAACGAAAAACCGGTCGCCTGCTGGCCATTGAGTTGCTTGCGTAAAGCCTGGAACGCTTCGTTATCGAGCAGTGACTTGCCATTGCCGGTGGTGGCACCGACGATGACCTGTGGGAAGAGCGCCAGGTAGAGGTTACCGTTTTTGATGGTCCACGTGGGTCCAAAAAGCGGTATCTGCAGGGTATGAATCCGTAATCCATCCCGCTCGGTCACCTCCACGGCGAATTTATCGCGCTCATGACTCATGTGGCGGTTGAATGCGTTTTCCAGGG
>JBBSFP010000019.1:0-15273 GCA_038238625.1 Tepidisphaerales bacterium | reverse complement strand
TCTCGGTGACGATCACGCGGCAGCCCTGCCCTTTGAGCGACTGCGCGCACCCCTTGCCCACATCGCCGTAGCCGCACACCACCGCCACCTTGCCGCTGAGCATCACATCAGTGGCGCGGAAGAGGCCATCGATGAGTGAATGGCGGCAGCCGTATAGATTGTCAAACTTGCTCTTGGTGACCGAATCGTTGACGTTGATTGCGGAGAAGAGGAGGGTTCCGGCCTTCTGCATTTCGTAGAGACGATGCACGCCGGTGGTGGTCTCTTCGCTGACCCCTTTGACACCCACGCCGACGTTGGTCCAGCGCTTGGGGGTTTCCTTGAGCGTGCGGGCCAGCAGCTCGAGAATCACTTTATATTCTTCATTGTCGGTGGAGTCGGGGCTGGGCACTTTATTAGCGGCTTCAAATTCGGTGCCCTTGTGGATCAGCAGAGTGACATCGCCGCCATCATCAACAATTTGATCAGGCCCTTTGCCATTACCAAAATCAAGCGCGCGATCGGTACACCACCAGTATTCTTCCAGTGATTCACCCTTCCAGGCGAAGACGGGCACGCCTGCGGGATTTTCAACGGTGCCCTTGGGCCCTACCACCGCCGCGGCGGCGGCATGGTCCTGCGTGGAGAAGATGTTGCATGAGCACCAGCGCACGTTGGCGCCCAGCGCGGTCAGTGTTTCAATCAACACCGCCGTCTGAATCGTCATATGCAGCGAGCCAATGATGTCCAACCCCTTGAGCGGCTGCGAAGCGGCGTACTCTTTGCGCACGGCCATCAGCCCGGGCATTTCCTGCTCGGCGAGCATGATTTCTTTGCGGCCCCAATCGGCCAGCGAAAGGTCGGCGACTTTGTATTCGAGTTGATTACCGGCTGCGTGGGCGGACTTAACCGGGGTGGAAAGGGTTGCGGTCATTGAGAGGCTCCTTTGAGTTTGTAGAACATGCTTCAAATTCGTTCGTTTGCAATCACAGGGTACGCGGTTTTGAGCCGCACTGCGCCGTTGCCAGAAATAGTGCCGGCCCCTTGGCCGACGGCTCGGGGACCAGGGGTTGCACCTGCGCCTTCGCAAAGCCCGCCGCGTGCAGCCAGTTGCTTAGTTCCGTCGAATCAAAACCACGGTGATGCTGTTCCAACTGTCGGCGAAAATCTTCGCGATCGTGTGGCAGCAGGTCAACCAGCACCAGCTTGCCGCCCGGTTTTAAAATCCGCGCCATCTCCGCCAGGGCAATTTCCGGATGCGGCACATACGTCAACACCAGCAGGCAAAATGCAACATCACAACTGGCGGCATCGATGGGCAGCGCCTGCAGTTCGCCGCGGCGCAGCTGCACATTTTCACACCGCCCCAGGCGCTTTTGGGCAGCCTTGAGCATGGCCGGCGAATTGTCGATACCGATCACCTGCCGCACAAACGGCGCGATCAGGGCGGCGGCCTGGCCATCGCCACAACCGAGGTCGGCGACCACGTATTCACTCGGCAGCAGCGCCAGCAGAGCCGCGTGGGTAAACGCTTCGCCATAAAGCTGGGTGCGAAGCTGTTGCCATTGCTGGGCTGCGCCGGCGAAGAACGCCTGGCTCTGGTTTTCTTTTTGCCGCTGCAGCCGGTTCAGCCGCAGCTCGTCTTGCCGCACGGTGTTCCATGAATCGGTTTGCTGCCGGGCTAATGTCCAGAGCGCGCGGGCGGCGTCTGGTAGTTCATCGGGGATCACCCGGTAAAAATGGCTCGTGCCCTGCCGCCGATGAACCATCCAGCCTTCATCGGTGAGGATTTTCAGATGTCGGCTGATGGTACTTTGCGGAAGCTGGAGCACATCGCAGAGCTCCACCACACCGAGTTCCTGCCGGGCCAGCAACCGCAGCAAGCGCACCCGCGTGGGATCCGCCAGCGCGGTCATCCAACTGAACAGCGCCAGCTTTGGATCTGCCGGGGCGTTGTCGAGGGGCTTATCTTTAAGCTGCGTGTGCATGACCATTCATCCTTTCATCCGGATGAACAAGTTTGATTATGCCGCGCTCAATCCGCGGATGCAAGTGCAATCACGGCGTAGCTTCCCTTATTTTTACGGCGATTTTTTCACTCTTTGCGCTCGAAGTATTCGGCTTCAAGCTGTTCGAGTTTTTCGGTCAGGGCCTCGTAGTCGGCCTGGGCTTTCTTGCCCCGCTTGGGATCCCGAAAAACCTCCCCCCGGGCGAACTCGCGCTGCGTGGCCTGGACTTCAGCCTCCGCCTGGGCGATCTGTTTTTCCAAATCCTTGGTGCTCAGCCGACCAAAAGGTCGCTGATAAACATTTCCACCTGCGGGGCGATTTGCGGGCGGCGGCGTGGGCGGGCGCTTGGCCTTGGCCGGCGCGGGTTTGCGGTCGTTGCTTTTCTGCTGCTCACGCTGCGCGTTTTTTTCCGTCCGCAGTTTGGCCGCATACCCGCTGTAATTGCCCTCGAAATCGATCAACCCCGGCGGCTGCAGCACCAGCATTCGCCGCACGGTTTTATCGAGAAAATAGCGGTCATGGCTTACGCACAAGATGGTGCCCGGGAAACCCGACAGCGCCACCTCCAGCGCCTCGCGCGAGGCAATATCCAGGTGGTTGGTCGGCTCATCCAGCAGCAGCACATTGGGCCGTTCCAGCAGCAGCTGCGCCAGCGCCACCCGCGCCCGCTCCCCGCCGCTCAGCACCGACATCGATTTATGCACATCATCGCCGCGAAACAGCAGCATCCCCAGGGTGCTGCGAACTTCCTGATCCGAAACGGGGGGGCCGCCCTCGATGTTGGCGCGGATTTCCTCCATCACCGTGTTCTCAAGATCAAATTCGTCCAGGCTCTGATCGTAGTACCCGACATGCAGATTCGCTCCCCAGCGAATATCCCCGGCATCCACCTCGCGCTGGCCGAGCAGGGCTTCGAGCAGCGTGGTTTTGCCCGCGCCGTTAGGCCCGATGATCCCCACACGCTCCCCACGCTTTACGGTGAAGGCGATGTCTTTCCACAACAGGCGCGGGCCGTAGGCCTTGGTGAGTTCCTTCACGGCGAGCACCTGGTCGCCGGCGCGGCGTTCGGTGTCGAGCGACAGGTGGATGTTCTTCTGCTTGAGCACTGGGTCGAGAATCGCATCACTGTCGAGCAGACGTGTCAGCCGTTTCTCCCGGCCCTTAGCCTGTCGGGCACGCTGGCCGGCACCAAATCGGCGGATGTATTCCTGTTGCTTGTCGATATCCCCCTTCTGCTGTTCGTAGGCGCGCTGCTGGGAAAGTTGTTGCAGATCGCGCTGGACTACAAACGCGCTGTAGTTACCCGGATAATTGTTCAGTTGCGAGCGCGTGAGCCACACGATGCGCGTCGCCAGGCGATCCAGCAGATAGCGATCATGGCTGATCACCACCGCCGCTCCGCTGAAGTCGGCCAGGTAGCGCTCCAGCCACTCGATGGCCGCCAGATCGAGGTGATTGGTCGGCTCGTCCAGCAGCAGCAGGTCGGGCTGAGCGATGAGCAGCTTGGCCAGCGCCAGGCGCGAGCGTTGCCCGCCAGAAAGTGTGCTTACTGATTGCTCCCAGATCGTGCGCTCCAGACCGATGCCCAGCAGCGTCGCATGCAGCTTGTGCTGCCAGGCATATCCACCGGCGAGGTCAAAAGCATGCTGCACGGTTTGATAGCGGTCGAGGGTTTTCTCCAAAGCATCGCCGGTCTGATCAGCCATCTCATGCTCGAGGTCGCGCATGCGATGCGACAGGTCGTGCAGCTCCGCGAACGCCAGCTCGGCTTCATCCAAGACGGTGTTCTGCTGATCAAACACCGGGTCCTGCTGCAGCATGGCGGCCTTGATATTTTTGGAAATCGAAGCCGTACCCACGTCGGCGGTCATTTCGCCAAGCAGGATCTTAAACAGCGTGCTCTTGCCGGTGCCGTTGTCGCCCACCAGGCCCACGCGTTCGCCACGGTCGACGGCGAAGTTGAGGTGGTCAAACAACGCGCGCTGCCCAAAATGCTTTTCGATATTGTTCAGAGAGGCGATGGCCATTGGGAAAACCGTGCGGAATTACTGCGTTGGTTAATGAAGTGCCCTGAATTAAGGGCGTGATCTCAGCGGTTAATCCAGGATATCCAGGGTCGCAAAGTGACCGTTCTCGAGAAACTCCAGCGATGCGCCACCCCCGGTGCTCACATGGCTGACCTGCCCGGCCAGTCCCATCTGCTCGATGGCCGCGGCGCTGTCGCCTCCGCCGATGATGGTCACGGCATGGCTTTTTTCGGTGGCCGCGGCGACGGCCTGCGCGATGGCGCGGGTGCCAGCCGCAAACTGGGGTTTTTCGAAAACACCCATCGGGCCATTCCAGACGATCGTCCGCGCCTTGGCGAGTTCAGCCGAATACAAATCCCGCGTTCTGGGGCCGATGTCAAAACCACTCTGATCATCCGGAATCGTCCCGGCGGCGACCACGGTGGTTTCCGTCGAATCAAAGCCCGGGGCAATCACTGTGTCCACCGGCAGACGCAGTTTGGCACCGGCTTTTTCCAGCAACTGTTTGGCCAACTCCACCTTGTCTGGTTCCACCAGGCTCTTGCCGATGTTTTTTCCCTGCGCCAGGAAGAACGTGTAGGCCATGGCACCGCCAATCAGCAGGGTGTCACATTGATTAAGCAGCTGCGCGATGACGTTAATTTTGTCTGATACCTTCGCCCCGCCCAGGATGGCGACGAACGGATGCTTAGGCGTGCTGATTGCATCGCCGAGAAACTGAAGTTCCTTTTGAATCAGAAACCCGATGGCGCGCGGCTTGCCCTGCATTGCCTGCGCGACACCAAAAGTGCTGGCGTGTTCACGATGCGCCGTGCCGAACGCATCGTTGATGTAAACATCCCCGAGGCTGGCCAACTGTCGGGCAAAATTTGGATCGTTTTTTTCCTCTTCTGTATGGAAGCGGAGATTCTCCAGCACCAGGGCCTGACCGTTGCTCAGCGCAGCCGTCGCCTGCTGGGCTTCGAGCCCGATGCAATCGTTGACAAATTTCACGCTCTGACCCAGCAGTTCTCCGAGCCGGTCGGCCGTTGGTTTCAGCGAATACTTCGGCTCCGGCCCGCCCTTGGGCCGCCCCAGGTGCGACATCAGCACCAGCCGACCGCCCCGCTCCAACACATTCTTTATCGTTGGCAATGCCTGCGAAATGCGGCGATCATCGGTGATCCGGGTCCCGTCCAGTGGCACATTAAAATCAACCCGCATCAGGACGCGCTTGCCCTCCACGGGGATATCACTCACGGTTTTTTTACTGCTGGTTTGCATGGATTCTCCAAAAATCACGCAGACACGTCGCCCAATGCGCAGAATCGCGATGCTATGAGAGCCAGCGGTTATGTCAAGGTTTCAAAGGGCTTCAGGCGGGTCTGCGGGTTCATCAAATTTTTGCTGAATGATTCTGGCAACCTTATTATACAGCGATTCAGCCCGCGCAACTGGAGCCATGCCCGCAATGGGTCGATGGTCACCTTGCGGAGGTTTTTTTTAATGCTCTTGGTATCGCGCGCCCAGGAGGCTCACAGCCTGCTGGAGGATGCAACTTTTATTGGACAGTGGAATCACCTGCACGAAAGTTGTGCCTGGGCCACCCTGTTTCAATCGCCGGCGTTTGCCACGGCTTGGAATCGGACCTATGCCGCGCAAGCCGAACCGCTGATCATCAGCGCGCGAAACTCCGCTGGAGAACTGGAAGCGGTCTGGCCACTCGCATGGAATGCGCGCTTCGATGCGGGTCGGCGGCTGGTGGCAGCCGGGGGGCATCAGGCAGAATATCAAGCGTACCTGGCCATCCCGCAGCTAGCGGAGACGTTTCCCATAGAGGCGCTGGCCGCCCTGTGGAAAATCCTGCCTCACGAGGCATTGCACCTACGCTATTTGCCGCCCCAAATGCCATTGGGATGGGTGTCGAAGCTAGCTGACCATTGCCTGTTGGAAACCTGCCCGCGTCCCTTGCTGCACTTCGGGGATGGCTCTGAAATCGAACAGTCTCTCAAAAAATCGGGGAACAAGAGCCGGTTACGCCAGCTCAAAAAATTTGGGCCCCTCCATTTTCGCCAGGCCCGCTCCGCGGCGGAGATCGATCGCGCCCTGCAGCAAGCCAGCACATTCCATGACATTCGCCAGCTCGCGCTCTGCGGAGTCGCACCATTTTCCGAAGATGCGCTCAAGCTCACCTTCCATCATGCCCTGGCGATGGCTGCAAAAAATCCCCTTCTCCATGTGACCACCCTCCACGCGGGCAAGCACCTGGTATCCGCGCAGGTGAATGTTTTGCGTGCCAATGCCCAGCCACCCGAAGTGCAGTTATGGCTCATCGCGCACAATCCGCTGTTTAGCGCCTATTCCCCCGGCAAGCTGCACCTACTGTATCTCGCGCAGATGCTGTTTCGTCAGGGGATTGAGCAACTCGATCTGACCCCCGGCAGCGAACCGTACAAGGAACGGTTTGCCAATACGCACGATCAGGTGCATACGCTTAGCCTGTTCCCCACAGCGATGGCCCGCCGCGTGGGGGCCACGCGACACCGGGTATGGTTGAGCGCTCGCCGGGCGATGGACAGGCTGGGCATGACACCTTCCGATGCGCGCTGCGCGGTGGATCGATTCAAGCGTTGCGGGGTGACGCAATCCCTTCCGAGGGTCTGGCAGGGCGTCTGTCGACTCGCGGGTTGGCGGCCATCCGTTACGCTGATGCGCTACGATGCCGGGCACAGCGAGCCGCCCGTGTCGGCGGCCTCTGTCAAGCGCGATTGCCTGGACGATCTGCTGCTGTTTTCGCCCGTCGACACCGATCCGGCGAGGCAGGGGTTCATGCAGTTCGTCCACAACCAGTTCGAAAAAGGGCATCATCTTTACACGCAAACCCGCGACGGAAAACTCAGCGCAGCCGCATGGCTGCTGGAAGATCCTGACCCCGCTGCGCTCGCCGCAGAGTTGCCGGGAATTCAGCTCCCCGCCCATACGGCGGTGATCTTGAACCTGCAACAATTTGGACTGGCTCCAAAGGTTTATCCAAACCAACGCATGCAGGAGATGCGCGCTTTGCTGCGGTCGATGTTGCACGATGCGATCGTGCTAAAAAACGTTTCATGCGTGCATGCGGCGCTGGCTGTTGATGACGTCATCGGCCGACACGCGGCTGCGAGCCTCGGCATGATCCACGTCGCCACACTCCACCGCCGCGCCGGGGGAGGACAATCCAGTGCATGCCGGCACCTGAAAAAGCCAGCGCCGTTGGCACCCGAGGCGTGCCACCTGACCGCCGTCGCATGATGCAGCGCGTCCGCCAGGTGATCATAATGTTATAATTAAGCCTTGCCTGTGAACGCGCGCATACTGCTGGGATGCATATTGCTGATCGCCTTGGCGCTGCGCGCGGGTTGGGGATTGTCGCTGGCAGTGGAAGCGGGCAGTATTGACCCACTTCCCGACCAGCGCGAATACCTGGAATCCGGCCGCAATCTGCTAAAAACCGGTCGGCTGCAGTTTATCGACGAACGCTTTGGTCAAACCATCAGCGCATTCCGCATGCCCGGATACCCGCTGCTGATTGCCGCCTGCGGCGCGAACGTGCGCGCTGTTCGGCTGGCGCAGGCTCTGATCGATACCTTGACGGTGCTGGCGGTTTATCGGCTGGCCACACGCTACCTGGGCGGGCAATCCGCGCTGTGGGCCGCGGGGCTGGCGGCGTTGAATCCATGGCTGATTTACTTCACGGGGCTGCTGCTCAGCGAAACATTTTTTGTGGCGATCATCGCATGGGCGCTGGTGCTGCTGATGCATCGGAATTGGTTTTTGCTCGGCGCGGCATTGCTGGCGATGGGCACGCTGGTGCGGGCGGAGATGGGGCCGCTGGCCATCATTCTTACGATGGCGGCGGCGCTGCAGCGCCGCTGGCGCTTGCCGCGCGTGCTGGGCGCAGGCCTGCTAGTGGCGGCGATGGTGTGCTTCGTGCTGCTGCCGTGGGCGGGGCGCAACCAGCGCGTGCTGGGCCGATGGATCTGGACCACCACCAATACCGGGTTCACGCTCTACGATGGGTTCAATCCCAATGCCAACGGCGCCAGCGACCAGGCATTCCTTCAAACGATGCCGGAACTATTCGCCCCGGGTGTTGGCGAGCTGCAACGAAACGATCTGCTGTTACGCAAGGCGTGGCAATGGGCGCTGGATCACCCCGCGCGCGATCTTCAACTGGCGCTGAACAAGATCGCACGCACCTGGAGCCCCTGGCCACTCAGCAGCCAATACGCGCGCCCGCTGTATATCGCAGTGGGGCTGTGCTATTCGCTGCCGTTGGATTTGCTGGTGATGGCGGCGTTGTGGCAGGCATGGCGCGGGCGAGGCATTCTGCCGCGCGGCGCAGCCGTTTTTTTGTTGCTCCCGGCGATCTACATCACAATCACCCATGTGGGATCGGTGGGTTCGCTGCGCTATCGACTCCCGGCGGAAACAACTCTGATGGTGCTGGCGTCGTCTGCTGCGGTGGCGGCAATCCGCCCGACGATCCAGCCCGGCAGCAGGGGCGATGGCTCCGACGCCGATGTAACATGATCTGCACCTGCCCATGACCACCTCCGCGCGCATCAGTTTTGAACGAATGTTTGACCGCACCTGGCGGTCAGGGCATCCGTTTCGCCCGCGGCGCGGGCTTTTCCGACGCATCGCCGTGCCCATTGTGCTGGCACTGCTGCTGGCCGTGATCGGCGGATACAACTACATCACCGATGGCAAGCGCGTGCAGGCCATGGCGCAGGCGTATCTCTCGCAACTCGTGGGCGGGCGGGCGGAAGTGGGGCATGCGACGCTCTCAATTTTTGAAGGGCTGCGGCTGGATGGCGTGCGGGTGTATGCCACGCGCGACGACCAGATTTCGCTGTTTTCCGCCGAGAGCTTACGGGTGAATTATGATCCGCGCGCGCTGTTAAAGGGCCGGGTGGAGGCCACCGACATCACTGCCATAGACGCGCGCCTGCTGCTCAGCGAAGACGTGCAAAGTGGGCGCTGGAATTTTCAGGCAATCGAGCGCCCGATGTCGGTGCCGCGCAAGGTGGGTGAAAACTGGGTGCTGCCACGCCTCACCATCCGCAACGGTACGATCGAATATACGCAGATGCGTGCAGGGGTGCGCATCCCCGGCAGCACGGGGACGATGACGATCGACGGCAGCTTTTGGCCGCTAGCAGGTGCGCTTGAGGGGTACGGATTTTCCCTGCAGAGCCGGGGGCAAAGCACGCAGTTGGGTTTTGATGTCGGTGGAACCTTTGCGACCGCCAAAAACGAGCTTGATGCACATGTGCAGAATGTGCGTTTCGGTCAAGACATTGAAGTGATGATGCCGCGCGGCATGCGCGCCTGGTGGGTGCGGCACCAACTATCCGGCGCGATTGAATTCCCCTCGATTCGGCTGACGCTGGCACCCGATGCCCCATCCATGAATTATCGGCTGGCGATGAAAGCCAGCGACCTGAGTTTAGCCATCGACCCGCGTGAGTGGGCAGTGGATAGCGAAGCGCGGCTGCTGGGAATGCTGGATCACACCGCGGCGCTGATGCGCATAACCGGTGTCTCAATGTCGCCGGAAATTTTTGCCGCACCGGTGCGCTTGCAGCTCGGCCGGGGCGAGTTTGTGTTTACCGAAGATCGCATCCAGATCACCCGGTTGCAGGGCGAACTCGAGGGCAACATGCTGCAGGTCGACGGGCACATTGATGGCAATCAACCCGGAGCCGCCGGGGAATTGCATATCGGCGCGATGGGCCTCAAGCTGGTCGAACCCCTCCCTCTGCTGGGCACCCTCCCGCAACCGATGCGCGACCTGATGCGGCTCGTCCGCCCGCAGGGCACGGGCGATGTACGCGTAACCTATCGCCGCCCGGTACCCGGTGGGCGGCCACTCATCAGCGGCGTGATCGATGTCAAAGAGGGCGCTTGCCAATACGCACTTTTCCCTTATCCGCTGCGGAAGATTTCAGGGCAGATCGTCTTCGGACCGGCTGTGAATTATCCCGGCGAACTCACCTGCCAGTTGGTAGGCCTGCGTTGCCAGGGCCCGGCCGATGGTCCTAATGCCGAGCGCGCGATTTTCATTGATGCCTCCATCGAACCTGCCAATGACGATGCGGAGCTTCACCTCACGCTGCGCAGTGATGGGCTGCAATCCGAGCCCGCGCTGCTGCGCGCCCTTTCCCCCGATGCGCAGGGGTCGCTGGCGATGTTGGACAGCACGGGCGATGGCACACAACCCACGTTCAAGATCAACGTGCGAACCACCACCCTAAAAACGTATGGTCCCCATCAGCCGCTACACACGGCGGTCGAAATCGATTTGCTCGATGGCAGCGGCTCTCCCAGGTTTTTCCCCTATTTCATGCGGCACGCGCAGGGGCAGTTGCACATTGACGACCAGGGCGTGCAGGTGAAACAGTTAACAGCCGAGGGCGGCCCTGCTGGCGGGGTGAAGGTGAGCGTGGAGGGTCAGATCAAGGTGCTGCCAGGCCATGGCGCTGCGCCGGATCTTGCCGTGACGGTGCGAAATCTCCCGGTCGATAGCGAGTTGCTGGCCGCGCTGCCCGCCGACCATCGCGCCCATTTGCAGAAGCTGGGGCTGAGCGGCAACCTGCAGGTGAGCGGAAGGGTAACCACTCCGCAGGGCCCGATCGGCGCGGCTACTCAGCCGATCGATTATCAGTTTGACTTATCAATCAACGATGGCCGATTGCAACCGCCCGGAGAAAAATTCGCCCTGTCAATCGTGCAGGCGCAAGCGCGCCTGTCACCCGTGGAGCTGAGCATTGGCCAGTTCAGCGCCGAACGCGGCGAAGCGCGCATCACAGGGCACGGCCAATTGTCGCTGGTGAATGGCGGGGGCGATTGCCAATTTGATACCGCGGTCAACAACCTCACACTGGATGCCCCGCTGCGGCAGTTGCTGCAGCCTGAAGCCCAGGCGGCGTGGGATGCGGTGCAGCCCGTCGGTACCCTCGACGCCCAGCTGCGCGTAGGCCAAACGGCTCCCGCCACGCAGCCCGGCTTTGCGCTGATGCTGCATCCGCGCAAGCTGTCGGCCACGGTTAACGCAGTGCCCTACCGGCTCGATGAGATCACCGGCACAGTTAAGGTTGAAGCGCGGCAGGTCACCCTGACTGATCTGGCCGCGCAGCACGGCCCGGCGCGCATCGTGGTAAATGGGACAGGTCAGCCGGGCGGCCAGGCATGGGATCTAAAAATCTCCGCGCGTGATCTGCCGGTGGATGATGATCTTCACAAAGCCTTACCCGAGAGTTTGAAAGCGCTGCTGGAAAAAGCGCGCCTGCAGGGGAAGCTGTCGTTTGATTTGAGCCAGTTTACCTATCGCGGTCCCGGCAGCGTGCCCATCGAACACCCGCCCGCCGTCACTGCGGTTGCCGCCGTTGCCAGCGGGCCCGCTGCCACCAGCGCGCCGATCACCGGACCGAATATCGACATCGCCGGGCGCGTATGGCTCAAGGAGGGTAAAGCCGTTTTGAGTTTACCCATTACCGATATCGACGGCACCGCCGAACTTTCCACACGCGTGCGCAATGGGCGGTTCAACGAATTATCGTGCAGCATCGATATCGCGGCGCTGCAGATTGCCGAGCGCAAGGCAAAGAATTTTCACGCCGATCTGCTGAAGCCCAGCGATCGCCAGGCCATCCGATTTGATCACGTGCAGATGGAAATCGCCGGGGGCCTGCTGGCGGGACAGGTGCAGATGTCGCTCAACGACACGGGTGCTGATCGCTATGCGTTAAACCTGGCGCTGCAGAACGCGGATGTAAAAGAACTCATCGGCCCGCGCGACCGCCCGGTGGGGGGGCAGGTGAATGCCAGCCTGGCACTCGAGGGCACCTGGAATGATCCGGCCAGCCAGCGTGGCCGCGGCGATGTTCATGTGGTTGGGGAGAATCTCTACGAAGTCCCCGTGATGGGTTTGCTGCAGATCACCAACTTATCGCTCCCGATAGGCAGCCCGTTCCACGAAGCCACCACCCGTTACAACATCGAGGGCCAGAAACTGACTTTTGAAAAAATCGAGCTGCGCGCCCGCAACATGCTGATGGAAGGCAGTGGCTCGCTGGATTATGGCAAGCGCTCCGTGCGGCTCACCTTCACCACCGATAACCCCAATTGGCCCAGGCTCCCCTTTATCAGCGATATACGCCATGAAATGCTGCAGATTCATGTCACTGGCAGCGTGCAGGAACCGAAGGTGTCGGCCAATATGTTCAATACCCTGAGCACCACGGTGGACGAAGTGACCCACGCCTCCACCCCGCGAAAATGACAGATAGCAAAGTCGCGGAGGTTGTGCAGGGCCCTCACTGGCTGAATCCCAACCACCCAGCCCCGCTCGCGCGCTTATGCAAAACGGTTATCTTCCCTTAATCCACCCCATCGGCTTATTCCCGTACTCCTGCGGCTTAATCTCCTGCGTCGGTGCAGCCCATCGACAGGCGTTTTCGATCACGCGCAGCACGTTGGCATCGTGATACGTGGGGAACGTTTCATGACCCGGGCGAAAGTAAACCACCTTGCCTGCCCCGCGCGTCCAGGTGCAGCCGCTGCGAAAAACTTCGCCCCCGGTGAAGCTGGAAACCATGAACGTGCATTCGGGTTCGGGGATATCAAAGTGTTCGCCGTACATTTCCTCGTGCGGGAGAATAAAATGATCATCCAGCCCGCGCACGATCGCGTGGCCCGGCCGTGTGATCCAGAGAATTTCGCGCTCGGTTGGGTCTTCCCGCCATTTCAGATTGCACGTGGTCCCCATCAGCCTTTTGAAGATTTTAGAAAAGTGTCCGCTGTGCAGCACGATGATCCCCATCCCCGCCAGCACCTGCGCATGCACCTTCTCAACGATTGCATCGTCTACTTCCTTGTGCGCGCTGTGGCCCCACCAGGTCAGAACATCGGTGTTGTTCAGCACATCGACACTCAGGCCATGCTCGGGTTGATCCAGCGTGGCAGTGGCGACCTTCAGATCAGCGGATTTTCGCAGGTGTGAGGCAATCGCCTCGTGCATGCCCCGCGGATAAAGCCGCGCGACCTCGGGGTCTTTTTTTTCGTGGCGGAATTCGTGCCAGACGGTGACGTGAACGGGGCGAGGGGTCATCGTGCAAAACTCCGTTAACTTGATTGCGGCGGCATCCCCAGCAGCGACAGATCATCAAAAAATTTCGGATAAGTTTTGGCAACGCATTGAGCGTCCATGATCGTAATCCCTGGCACGCGCGTGCCGGCCAGTGCAAAGCTCATGGCCATGCGGTGGTCGTCATAGGTTTGAATCTCGGCGGAATTGAGCCGTTTCGGTGGCGTGATGGTCATCGAGTCGCCCTCGATGGTCACCACGGCACCAAGCCGTGTCAGCTCGTTGGCCAGCGCGGTGACCCGATCCGTCTCCTTCAACCGCAGCGTGTGCAGCCCGTGCATCACCGTAGGCCCCTCGGCAAACAGCGCCGTCACCGCCAGCGTTTGCGCGGTATCAGGCATCGACAGCATGTCGGCTTCGATGCCATACAACTGGTCTGGCCCGCTCACTGTGATGGTGTCGGTCGTGATTTGCACTGACGCCCCCATGCGGCGCAGCAGATCGGCGAATCCCACATCTCCCTGCAGGCTGTGTTTACCCAGCCCACGTAGCGTGAGGGTGGAACCCGGATGCAGCGCGGCAGCGGCTAGAAAATAGGTGGCGTTGGAGGCATCCGGCTCGATCTCATAATCGGTTGCCGGGTAGCTTCCCTGGGGAACGATAATTTGCCGGGGTTCGCCATCCGGGTCGCGAATCAGGTGCGGGGTATGGCCAAATACGTCCATGAGCCGCATGGTCATTTCCACGTAGGGCCAACTGGTTTGCCGACCTTCCAGATCGATGCGAACCTCGTGACGGGCGAAGGGGGCGACCTGCAAAACTGCCGACAAAAACTGCGATGATTCCCCCGGTACCACCCGCAGCGATCCACCGGGAAGACGATCAGCCAACACCTGCAGCGGAGGAAACCCACCAGCGCCCATGTAGGTGCTGCGCACGCCCAGTTGCCGAAGCATATCCACCAGTTGGGCGATGGGGCGTTGGCGCATGCGTTCGATGCCATCGAGGGTGAAGGTCCCGGTTCCCATCGCGCAGAGGGCGGTAAGGAAGCGGATGGTGGTGCCGGAGTTGCCACAGAAAAGGTCGGCTCGCCGGGCCGGGATTTCACCGCCGCGACCGTGGATTTCCACGGCCTGCCGTGGGCGATCGATGTTCAGTGAAAATCCCAGTCGCTGCAGGCAGTCGAGCATGATCAGCGTGTCATCCGCCAGAAGCACATTTTGTAAACGACAGCTTCCGCTGCTCAGCGCCGCAAGCACCAGCGCCCGATTGGTCAGGCTCTTGGAACCCGGGGGCGACATCGAGTGGGTAAACCGGCGGCTAAGCGGTTGAAGGGTAATATCCGGCATTTGGGGTGTCTGCAAAATTTAGTCGATCAAAATCCCCTGGCGCTTGTATTCGCTGAGGCGGTAATGCAACGTGCGGCGGCTAATCCCCAGCTCAGTGGCCGTGGTGGTTCGATTGCCGCCGTTGCGCGCCAGCGTCGCCAGAATTTGCTGGCGCTCGGTGTCGGCGAGCGTCGCCTGCTGCGATTCATCCTGGGCCATGAGCGCCATCAATTCGCGGGGGGGGGTCAGGTGGGCGGCGGCGGGCGCGGTCAGCGCCTGCCGGGCACGCTCCAGCGCCAGCTCCAGATCACGCAGGTGACAAGGCTTGGCCAAAAAGTCGACTACCTCCAGCCGGATCGCCTGCTGCGCTGCGGCCAGGTCGCCATATCCGCTGAGGATGATTACTTTAGTCCCGGGCCAGCGCTGGTGAACGATCTGGAAAAATTCCATCCCGCCCATCAGAGGCAGGTTCAAATCAAGCAACATGATTTCGTGTGGATCGGCTTCCATCAGCCGCTGCGCGTCCTCGGCGCTGCGCACCGCCTGGACGGGGAAGTGCATGCGCGCAATCACCCCCGACATCAGGTCGCGCAGGCGCGGCTCATCCTCGACGATCAACACCCGCAGCTTGCGGGCGGAATGGGGAATGGAAGCGGCAGCGTTCACGCTCGCATTCTAATCACAAATCCGCCGTCTCCGCGACCGCGGGCAACACCATCACAAACCGGCTACCCTGGCCAACTCCACCGCTGTGTGCGCTGAGCGTGCCGCCATGCTCCTGCACGATCGCATAGCTGATCGACAATCCCAGCCCGGTGCCT
>JBBSFP010000018.1:0-15317 GCA_038238625.1 Tepidisphaerales bacterium | reverse complement strand
TATGGCTACGACATTCGCGTGGGTAGCGTGTTCAAGATCTTTACCAATGTTAATTCTGAAATCATTGATCCCAAGAAGTTCTCGGACAAGTCATTTGTGACGATCGACACCAGCAACACTGGTCGCGATTTTGTGCTGATTCCTCCCAATTCTTTCGCCCTCTGCGAAACGGTGGAAACCGTCACCATGCCACGCGATTATCTGGCTATTTGCGTCGGGAAAAGCACCTATGCTCGGTGCGGCATCATTGTGAATGTCACGCCCATCGAACCGGAATGGCGGGGCAAAATTACGCTTGAGATCAGCAACACCACTCCTCTGCCCGCCAAGATTTACGCCAACGAAGGCATCGCGCAATTGATATTCCTCAAGGGCGACGAGGTATGTGCCACCAGCTATGCCGACAAACAGGGGAAGTATCAGGACCAGGCGGGCTTGACCCTGCCGAAAGTGGATTAAAAGTAAGTGAAACTGATGATAGCGACACATAATTCATTGCAACGACCCGGCATAGCGTGGGCCCCCCTTGTTTGGCTCATTGCGCTGAGCTTTGGTTGCCTGAGCGTCCTGACGCTGAGCGGGTGCGCCACGCAAAGCCCCATGACTGCAGACGGCAAACCCATCGCCGGCCGCCCACCCATCCGTGCCGCTGTGTTCGATGAGGGCACGGTGCACCTGGGCACTGTCGCCGATCAGACTGGCGTCTTTTATCTTTATGATGTCAATGCCGACGAATCGATCTACAAAGTCAACGCTTCCAAGGGGGATCGCTTCGTGGTTGATATCGACCGTGATGAGATGACTTGGAATGGCCGCCCGATCGTTGGCCACCCTCATCTGCATGTGGGGCACCGATTCAAAATTTACTTTTTAACCAGCGCCCAAGGCGCTCTGCGGTCAGCCGAAAAGAACCTCGTCGCTGGCAACTTTCAGCCTGAAATTCATTTAATGCGATGAAGCGTTGCAACAATGCATGAATCGTGTCGCCCGGCGTGTGCCGGGATAGGAACCGAGTTTTTGGACATTTTTAATTGTGGACCACAGTCGCCCCGGGCATGGCGCGACGGCGATGGGTTATCGCTTGAACAATAGGGAAGCGCCCATGATCTGGCTGTCACCTTAAGGGCAACGATCACAGCGGGGGCGAGCGCTGGCTGATGCCATCGATCCACGGGGAACGGGCTAATTCAGGGAAGGATGCAAGATGAAGATTTCACGCCGGTTCACACAAAACGGTCAGGACGCGCTGCAATGTGTTCAGTATGAGCAGCGAACCAGTCGCATCTCGAACCCCGATGGATCGGTTGTTTTTGAGATGACCGATGCGGAAATTCCGCGTAACTGGTCGCAACTGGCCACCGACATCATGGTGAGTAAGTATTTCCGCAAGGCCGGGGTACCGCAGAAGGATGCCAGCGGGCAGCCGGTTCTCGATTCCCATGGAAATGCGTTGACCGGACCGGAGAAGAGCGCTAAAGAAGTGGTTCACCGCCTGGCAGGCTGTTGGCGTTATTGGGGTGAGAAGCACGGTTACTTCGATTCCGCGGATGATGCCCAGGCCTTTTATGATGAGCTGGCATACATGCTGCTGCATCAGGTGTGTGCCCCCAACAGCCCACAATGGTTCAACACGGGTTTAAATTTCGCCTACGGGATCACTGGACCCTCGCAGGGGCATTATTACTGCGATCCACATAGTGGCGATTTGATGCGATCTGAAGACGCCTACTCGCATCCGCAACCCCATGCATGTTTCATCCAGGCCGTCACCGACGACTTGGTGAACTCCGGTGGCATCATGGACCTGTGGACGCGCGAGGCCAGGCTCTTCAAATACGGATCGGGTACCGGCTCCAATTTTTCAAAGCTGCGCGGCGAAAATGAACCGCTCAGCGGTGGCGGCAAATCTTCTGGGTTGATGAGTTTCCTGAAAATTGGCGACCGCGCCGCCGGGGCCATTAAGTCGGGCGGCACCACTCGCCGCGCCGCTAAGATGGTCTGCCTCGATCTCGATCACCCTGACATCGAAGAATTTGTGAATTGGAAGGTGCGCGAGGAGCTCAAGGTGGCTGCCATGGCCGAGGGGATCAAGCGCCTACCCAAGGACCAGCGACAGCAGGCAGAGAAGCTTCGCCTCAAGCTCGATTACGATTTTAATGGTGAAGCCTACAACACCGTCAGTGGTCAGAATTCCAATAACTCGGTGCGAATTCCCAACTGCTTTTTCAAGGCGGTCGAGGAAGATGGAAACTGGCAGCTCTATTGGCGGACGAACCACAAAAAATCGCGCTCGCTAAAGGCCCGCGACCTGTGGGAACAAATCGCCTTTGCTGCCTGGCGTTGCGCCGATCCGGGGGTGCAGTTTGACGATACCATCAACCAATGGCACACCTGCCCGAAGTCTGGGCGCATCAATGCCTCCAATCCCTGTGTCACCGGCGACACCCGCGTGCTGACGCCGGGCGGCATCTGGCGGCGAATCGATTCCATGATTCACCTGCCAAGCCGCGTAATGACCCACCTGGACGGGCAACAAGTTCACCCCACCGATGGCGCGTTTCCCACGGGCATCAAAGAGGTGTTTGAACTTACGACAACCGGCGGCTACAGCGTAAAACTTACCGCTGATCACCGGGTGTTTACTCGTACGCGCGGCTGGGTAGCTGCCAGTGAATTGCAGACCACCGATGAGGTGAAGCTGCCTAACGTGCCCGCCTGCCTTGATGCCGTCGGTGAGCCCCGCGCCCCTCAGCTTTTTCAACTTATCGGGCTCTACGTCTCGGCCAGCAATGGTGATTCGTCGGCGGTGGACATTGCCGCTTGTCTCGGTAACGACGAAGCGGCCGCTTCCCTTGCCCAATATGCCGAGGAACAATGGACTTCTCCCCAAAGCGTCGGGAATTACTCCGCGGCAACAATGACTTTGCGCCTTACCAACCGCCGATTGCTCAGCCGGATGTCGGCGTTCCTGCGAACCGACGCCGGGCAGGTGCGCCTCTCCGATGAAGCTTTCACCGCCGGATTGCCCGCTCAAAAGCATTTGCTGCGCGGCCTGTTCACCTGCGATGCCGAACTCATTCAGGTCGCATCGCAGCCCGCGTTGGAACTGCGTCATGGCAGCAGAGGGCTGCTGCAGGATCTGCAGATTTTGTTATTGGGTTTTGGAGTGCGCTCGTCGCTGATCGAAGCGGCGACGACTTCACGATCTATTGGATTACACTCGATCGGTTTACGCGGAGGCATGCCCGCCGACGCAGATTCGCGCCACGGCCTGCGCATCGAATCGGGCAGCCTCCGTTCTTTTAATGCGTATGTCGGCATGTTGAGCAGCTGCAAGCGTCAGCAACTCGCCGCCACCGTCAGCATGTTGCCGATGACTGAAGTCGCTGATGGTCATTGGGATCACGTCGCTGATTTTCAGCCCGCAGGCATGCAGGCGGTATTTGATTTAACTGAGTGCCGCACCAGTTCTTTCATCGCCAATGGCATGGTCGTCCACAACTGTTCGGAATATATGTTCCTGGACAATACCGCCTGTAATCTTGCATCTCTGAATGTGCTGACTTTCTTCGACGAATCCACACGATCGTTTGACATCGAAGCGTATCGTCATGCCATTCGTATATGGACTATTGTTCTGGAAATTTCCGTGTTGATGGCGAGCTTCCCTTCAGAAGAGATCGCTCGGCTGAGCTATCGCTACCGCACGCTGGGGTTGGGCTATGCGAACCTCGGGGCGATGCTGATGCAGGCCGGTATCCCCTACGATTCCGATGAAGCGCGCGCGGTATGCGGCGCCCTCACGGCTGTTCTGACCGGTGAAAGTTATGCCACCAGCGCAGAGATGGCCCGCGAGCTAGGCACCTTCGCGGGCTATCAAGACAACAAGGCCGACATGCTGCGCGTCATCCGCAACCATCGCCGCGCGGCGTACGATGTCACGCGCTCCGATGGTCCAAGTCGCCAACGCCTTGGTGATTTTGAAACGCTCGATATCAAACCTGTCGGCATTGACGCCCACCAGTTCACGCAGAGCCATCCGCTGCTTTCCCGGCAGTTGCTGCACACGGCCCAGGATTGCTGGGATCGCGCACTGCAATTGGGTGAGCGACACGGTTTCCGGAATGCGCAGGTCACCGTCATTGCCCCAACCGGTACCATTGGCTTGCTGATGGATTGTGATACCACCGGTGTCGAACCCGACTTTGCGCTGGTCAAATTCAAAAAACTCGCCGGGGGCGGTTATTTCAAAATTGCCAATCAATCCCTGAGACCGGCGCTGGCGAACCTTGGCTATACCGCCGAGCAGATCCACGACATCATCAAATACGTCATGGGAACCCTTACCCTTCACGATGCGCCGCACCTCAACTACGAGCGGCTTAAAATGATCGGTTTCACTGACGCCGAATTGGCCAAGATTGAAATGGCCGTCCCGGGAGTGTTTGAAATTGCCTTCGCGTTCAGTCCGTATCTGCTGAGCCCTGATATTTTTGCTCGCTTGCACATCGAGCCATCCGATTGGCAATTACCGGGGTTCAACCTGCTCAAGCGGCTGGGGTTCACCCGTAAGCAAGTGGACGAAGCCAATGATTTCATTTGTGGTCGCGGCACCGTCGAAGGTGCGCCGCACCTTAAGCCCGAGCACTATGCCGTCTTCGATTGTGCAAACAAGTGTGGCAAAATCGGTAAGCGCTTCATCGCGGTGGAGGGTCATATTCGCATGATGGCCGCGTCGCAGCCATTCATCAGCGGTGCCATCTCCAAGACAATCAATTTGCCCAACGAGGCAACCGTCGCGGATATCAAAAGCAGCTACCAGATGAGTTGGCAACTGGGGCTGAAGGCCAACGCGCTGTATCGGGACGGTTCTAAGTTGAGCCAGCCGCTCAATGTCACCAGCGATCAGGAGCTCGATCAAACTGAGGAAGATGACGCGCAGAATGTGGAAGCTGGACGTAATGAGGTGGCCCTGGAAGTGGTAAATGCCGCTGTGGCGGCGGGCGAAGTGCCATCGGGCATTCATACCCTCGCTGCCCACGCAATCACCCCCGACAACATCACCCCGGTATCCACCCACCAAGTTGAAAAGATTATCGAGCGCATCGTGGAGCGCCCGCTCCGCCGGCGCTTGCCAGACACGCGCAGTGCCCTGACTCACAAGTTCGACGTCGCCGGCCACGAGGGCTACATTACCGTGGGCCTCTACGATGATGGCCAGCCTGGAGAAGTGTTCATCACCATGGCGAAGGAAGGTTCCACGATCGGCGGTCTGATGGACACGATTGCCACGCTGGTGTCAGTGGCTCTGCAGTATGGCGTGCCGGTGGAGAGCCTGGTGCGCAAATTCGAGCATGTGAGATTTGAGCCCAGCGGGATGACCCGGAACCGGGAAATCCCCATCGCCAAGTCGCTGGTCGATTACATCTTCCGCTGGCTGGCGATGGAATTCATCACGGGTTACCGCGTTGTGAATGCCCCGAAGCGCAGTCCGGAAAAGAACCAGAACCCTGCTTCCGAAAAGCCCCGCACCCCGCCGACATCCAGCACCGGTGAGCCCTCCCCTTTTAAGGTAGCCGGGGGTGCCTCATCCACGACCGCGGCGGACACCGGTGCCCAGGCCCTCAGTCAGACGCGCAATAAAAACGGGAACGGCAACGGTAATCATCCCCCTGTGACCAGCCCTCTTTCGTCCATGGAAGAGCGGACGGGCGATGACGATCTGAGGGTGAAATCCCCGCTGATCAACGGCGAAGGTGCCAGTATCAGCTCACGCCTGGTAACCGTCGCCGACCCGCTTAGCCAGCAAGGCAGTGAGATGCAGACCGATGCCCCGGCATGTGATGTGTGTGGCTCGATCACGGTGCGATCTGGCACCTGTTACAAGTGTCTCAATTGTGGCAACTCGATGGGCTGTTCTTGAGCAAGATGAGCGGGCCGTTCGGAAGTCCACGGACCTCAGGCCACGGCGTTTTGAATGAGTTCCACCACGCTCGGGGTGCCCATCTCGCGCTTCCCAAAGCCGGGTAGCGCCCCTGCTGCCACTGCTTCAGATTGTGAATCGGTGTAGTTGCTCACCAGCATGAGGCGCAGTCCGGGATGTGCGGTGTGCAACCGACGAATTAGATCCACGCCCGCATCCTCCGCGAACCCGTAATCCAAAACCCGATTCACCATCACGAGCTCCGCTCCCTCTGCCAGCACCTCTTGCAATCGCCCTTCATCGTCGGCCGATAAAATGCGCGCATCAGGAATCGCTTTAGCCACCGTCATGCGCAGGTAGCTGCTGTCTGGCCCGCAATGCCCGATCAATACCACTCGTTTTTGCACGGCCGCGCTCATATTTTTTCAACTTCCCGGTATAGGGCCATTGGGTCTTTTTTATTCGAATTCAGCATGATTGAATTACGAATCCAAAGCTGATTGGTTCGATCACTCATCATCGTGGCGACGGGCTCTAGAAACGGTCGAAGCTCGTCGACGGCGCTTGGCTCGTTCGGTTACCCGCGCACGATTCATTCGGCCACTGGAAGCTCTCCAGGCGGGATCTCAGGCATATCCTCTTCGATCAAATCCTGAGCCATTCGACCGAGAAAAAACTGCACTTCCTGACGGGCCAGCGTATGCGGAAGCGAGTCGCGCAGATCGTAGGCGTGCGAATGGTCTTCCGATGAGTCATCCCCGCGTTTTTCACCTTCGGTGACGACGTGGTGTTCAAAAGTAATGCAGTCTTCATGGCTTTGAGTAATGACCATTTCACCCCAGCGCCATGCCAGGTGTACCCGCACAGAAAGCTGATTTCCCCACGAAGTCACACGGTGAACGATGCGGTTCTTTAACAGCATATCCACCAGTTGGGCAATTACCGGCATAACCCCACTTTTCAGAAATTCCTCGTAGTTGCGGTTGTATTCTTCCTGCCGCTGCATGGCCTCCTGCTCGGCCGACAGTTTCTCGGCTGCCACATCGCGGAATACGCGTACCCTCCCGAGCCACCACTGCATGAAAGGCTTATCCAGCATGCATGAATCGTACCCGAAGAACTGCGGCTTTCGTAGCGGCATCACCCCCCTACCCAGGCATCCTGCAATCACACGGCCTCCAGGGGTGCGGATTCCAAGACGAAGGTTTTTCGACCCACCTGCGGAAAATCGATCATCACGCGCGCATGGCGACCCACCCCAGCCATGTCGACAATGACCCCGGCACCGTACATAGCGTGCCGAACGCGCTGACCCGGGCGGAATTGGCTGTCGCAGATTTCATCCCGCCCGTCACTGCCATCAAACGGGGATGCATTGCGCTCGGTGATGTTTAAGTTTTCCGCAGGCAGCTCTCTGAAAAATGGGGAGGCGATCGTGCGTTCTGTTATGCCTCGTATGACACGCGTGCGCGCCTGCGACAAAACAAGCCGTTGCTGCGCGCGTGTGATTCCGACAAAACATAAGCGGCGTTCTTCCTCCATTTCCGCCGGATTGCCGCGCGCACGGCTGTGGGGCAGCAGCCCTTCCTCCATGCCGATCATGGCAACCACGCCAAATTCCAATCCCTTGGCTGCGTGCAGCGTCATGAGCGTCACAGCTCCACCTCCATCGGCTAGGTGATCGGTATCGCTGACCAGGCTCACCTGCGCCAGATAATCGATTAATGTGCCGGTCGGGCTGGTCTGGTCAAACTCCGCACCAGCTGAGATCAGTTCAGCGACATTCGCCAGCGCGGCGGCATCGCCCGAGCCCTCATTCGCCGCTTTTTTGTGCAACGCTTCCAGCCCACTGTCGCGCAGCACGGATTCCATCAGCGAGCTGACGCGGGTACCAAACAGCGGCATGTCGGGCTGGGTTTCCGGGTCGGGGCCTGCGGTAAGCGCTGGGCTTTTTCGCCAGCGCTCCAGCAGTGTGATGAATTTGCCGATGGCGGTCACCGCGCGGGTGGAAAGTCCGTCAATGAGATGCGCCTGCTGCATGACAGCCTGCAGCGTCAGCCCATGCGCCAGCGCATATACTTCCATTTTTTTGACACTGCCCTCGCCGATCCCGCGCGGGGGCACATTGATAATCCGCTCAAGGCTCACCTGGTCCTCGGGATTTGCGATCACCCGAAGGTAGGCGAGCATGTCCTTGATTTCCTTGCGGCCGTAGAACTCCACGCCACGCGCAATCTGATATGGCACATTCGCGCGGCGAAGTGCATCTTCCATCACGCGGCTAAGCGCGTTGATGCGGTAAAACACCGCCATCTGGCTCCAGGGTGTTTTTTCTTTTTCATGCAGGTACATGAAGCGCTCGGTGACGACGCGGGCTTCATCACGCTCGCTCTGACAAATATAGACCTCAGCCTTCTCGCCCTCGGCATTTTCGGTCCAGAGCGACTTCTTCTTGCGTAGATGATTCTGATCGATGAGCTTCGATGCGATCGCCAGGATAGTCTTGGTGGATCGATAGTTGCGTTCCAGGCGGATCACCTTGGCATCTGCATAGTCTTTTTCGAAATCGAGGATGTTCTGGATATCGGCACCACGCCAGGCATAAATGGACTGGTCTGGATCTCCCACGACGCAAATATTTCTGCGTGCGAGTGCCAAAGCGTGAGCGAGCACGTATTGGGCGTGGTTGGTGTCCTGATATTCATCGATCAGGATATGCCCAAAGCGTTCCTGCAGCTCAGGCAGAATCTGCTTATGATCGCGCAGGGAGTGGGCCGTGCGCATGAGCAAATCGTCGAAATCCAGGGCGTTGCTTTGCTGCAGCAGTTTCTGATAACGGCTGTAGACGCGCGCGACAACTTTCCCGGAGAAATCGCGGGCGGTCTCGGCAAAGGCTTCAGGCGTCAGCAGCTTGTTCTTGGCGTTGGAAATAGTTGCGTGCACCATCGACGGTGGAAAATTTGTCGACGAGATCTCAGCGACCTTGAGGGCTTCTTTGATCAACCGCGTCTGATCGGCTGAATCGTAGATGCTGAAGTTTGATGGCAAGCCAATCTGACCGGCATAGTGACGCAGAATGCGCAGGCAAAGCGAATGAAAGGTGCAGACCATTGGCCAACTTTGATGCAGTTGCCCGAAATCGCGCAGCGGGCGACCCAGCGCTGCGGCAATACGTTGCTTCATCTCCCCCGCCGCTTTGTTGGTGAATGTGATTGCCAGGATAGACCAAGGCGAAATTCCCTGCGCGACCAGATGCGCCACCCGCCGGGTAATGACGCGGGTCTTACCGCTACCAGCACCGGCAATGATTAACAGCGGCCCATCTACGTGCTGCACCGCCAGGCTTTGTTCCGGGGTCAAGTCAGCGAGCAATACATCGGCGTCTATGTCAGAATGGTTCACCAAGTGGATTTTATGCCATTGGCTACTTCCGGACCAGCGGAACAATCAATCCAACCCCGCCGGTGCACGATTTCACGGAAAGGTAGGCAGCAACCAACCGTCATCCCACCAACATTGGCAAGCCTTTTGTAGACTGACTCGACATGCCCACTATTACCCCCCTGCAACGCCCCTCCCGCCTGCTCCAGGCTGCGGCTTTGGTGGTCGTCATCTATGCCTTGCGCACTGCCCAAGAAGTGCTGGTACCAGTCGCGCTGGCAGTTCTTTTGAGCTTTTTGTTGGCACCGCTGATCAGCAGGCTTGAGCGGTGGCACGTGAAACGCATGCTTGCCGTGCCGCTGGTGGTGATCCTGGGGTTGGGTGTGATCTTTGGAATCGGTTATGCGGTTGCTAAGGAATTGCAGAATCTCAACCAGGAGTTACCCAGGTATGCGACCTTCATTGAGGAGAAGGTAGCGATCATTGGAAATGCAACGGGTGGAAGTAATTTTCAAAAGCTGGTCAATAAATTGGAAGGTCCCACCACGGCCCCTACAACGACAACCGCGCCGACCACCCAGGTGACCAAAGCCTTTAATCCCAGCGCCGATGCGAGTGGAGCAGCGGCGCAGTTGCAACCTGCTGCCCTGCCCGGGGTGCAGCAGGTGCAAATCGTTTCCAACACCCCGCCTGTTATCAGCATGCTCCAGGATACGTTTGGTCCGCTGCTGGCGGTGCTGGCGGGGACGTTCGTGGTCACCGTGCTAGTAATCTTCATGCTCTTTAACCGCGAAGATATGCGCGATCGCGTGATCCGGCTGGTGGGCGCGGGACAGATCAACCTCACCACGCAGGCATTGGACGATGCCGCAAAGCGGGTCAGCCAATACCTTCTGATGCAGTCGTTGATCAACGGTGCCTATGCAATCATCATTTCCACGGGTCTTTTTTTTATCGGGATTCCAAATGCGCTGCTGTGGGGAATCATCGCGGGAATGTTGCGCTTTTTGCCCTACGTCGGGCCGTGGCTCGGCGCTGCCACACCGGCACTGCTGGCGTTTGCGACTTCCGCGGGATACCGCGAACTTGCGGAACTGGGCGTGCTGTTCTTAGTTGTGGAAACCATTGTCAGCAGCGTCATTGAGCCGCATCTCTATTCAGCGGGAACCGGCGTGTCATCAGTGGCGTTGCTGGTGTCGGCGGTATTCTGGGGCTGGGTGTGGGGCACAGTCGGTGTGTTGCTTGCAACGCCGCTGACCGTGTGCCTGGTGGTGATTGGGAAATATGTGCCCCAGCTCGAATTTCTTAGCGTCCTGCTGGGTGATGAGCCCGTCTTCAATCCACCCACCCGCTTCTACCAGCGGCTGTTGGCGGGTGATGCCGAGGAGGCTATCGAGTTGGCCGAGGAACATGTCAAAGAAAATTCTTTGGCCGAGACTTATCAGCTGATGGTGATGCCTGCGTTGTCGATGGCCGTGGAGGATGAGCGCCGCGGGCGCCTGGAGCCGGATCAGCAGGCCTTTATGCGACAATCACTGCGTGAGTTGCAAGTGGAATTGCAGGATGAAGCGGACGAGAAAAAGCCCACCACCCCGGCCGCCCCACCCGGAAGACCGGTGAAAATCGTCTGTCTTCCCGCCCGTGATGAAGCAGACGAGCTGGCAGGCGGAATGCTTTCCCAAGTATTGGCGCAGGCAGGCTATTCACCGGAGAGCGTCGCTGTCTCAGCCCTGGCGAGTGAAATGGTGGCCATGGTGCAGGATAAGAAAGCCGACATCGTGGTGATCAGCGCCTTGCCCCCATCCGCCATACGGCATGCGCGCTATCTGTGCAAACTGCTCAATTCCAAGTTGCCATCCGTACCCGTCATCATTGGACTTTGGAATGCTCGTGGAGATGTTCAACGCGCCCGTGAGAAAATCGGCTGCACCTCAGCAGATCAAGTGTGCATCGACTTCGCCGAGGCAATGCAGCACATTTCGCAACTGGCGCACGGATCGGTTTTAAAGTAGTCTGGCGCCGTGAAGTCGTCTTGCATCTGGCCGCAGCTCAGTTCTTCATCGCCTCGACACCACCCATGATTTCTGAGAGCTCGGTTGTGATCTGGCTTTGCCGGGCCCGGTTGTATTGCATGGTCAGGCTCTTGACCATTTTGTCGGCGTTGTCGGTAGCGCTTTTCATCGATACCATCCGAGCGATATTTTCACTGGTGACGGCGTCCAAAAATGCCTGGAAAAGTTCAGCCTTGACCTTTTGCGGGAGCAGTTCATCGAGAAGCGACCCAGCCTCAGGATAAAAATCGTAGATGGTCTGCTTTACAAAACCATGATCGGTTTCGGATTTCTTGTTCGAGCCGCTTTCCAACTCACCCAGCGGCAGCAACATGCGAACCTCCGGTTTTTGCTGGCCGGCGGTGATGAAATTCATATAGGCCACATAAACGGCGTCATATTCGCGACTGATGAATTTGTCCATGAAAAACGTTGCCAGGTGATCCACGTCAGCGAACTGCGGAAGATCACCGAACTCATCATATCGCTCCACAATGGGGCGCTTTTGATACGTGAAATAGTTGACGCCCTTTTTACCTGATAGAAAGAGGTCGACTTTGCTTCCCTGCTTTTCCTGCTCAATCAAAAATGCTGAAGCAGCACGCAGAACGCTGCCATTGTAAGCCCCGGCCAGACCGCGGTTGCTGGTGATAACGATGACGGCAACCTTGTGTTTGCGATCGGCATCGACCGGCGTGCGCAGGAGGGGATGCTCGAGGCTGCCTCCCAGACTTGCCGCAAGTTCGGCGACCAGCTCGCGCACCTTGCGGGTGTACGGCTTAGTGCCGCTGGCACGCTTTTGGGATTTCTGGAATTTTGCCGTCGCAATCATCTGCATGGTCTTGGTGATCTTGCGGATGTTACGAACTGCCTTGCGGCGTTTGACGATTGCGCGTGCCTTAGCCATATGATGGGCGGAAGTTTAGCGGGTGACCAGAGTTTTGCCAACCGCGCGACGCTGTCAAACCGAGTTGATTCTTAACGCAGACTAAGCCAGCACTTTTTCGCTCACCCCGCCGCTACGCGCGGACCACGTCAACACCGGCTTGCGGGCAGCGCCCACCTCATCCAATCGTCGAACCGGCTGCTTGAAGGGTGCCTCCTTCAACAATGGCACATTGGTCTGACTCAACGCAGCAATCTCGAGCAGCGAATCGGCAAACGCGTCGAGCGTCGCCTTGCTCTCGGTTTCTGTCGGCTCAATCATCAGGCAGTCATGCACCGGCCAGTGCACGGTTGGCGGATGGAACCCACGATCAATCAGGTTCTTGGCAATATCCATGATGCTCACGCCGCGATCTATGATCGCGCGGGGTACGGCAATAAATTCGTGCGCACACGGGTTTGTAGCCATGGGTTGACCGTCTTTCGGGCCATAGGGAAGCGGATAAACGTCTTTAATCCGTTGGGCAATGTAATTGGCGGCCAGGATGGCGCACTCGCTGACATTGCGCAACCCCTCGGGGCCACACGCGCGGATATAAGTATAAGCACGCACCAACACGTTGAACTGACCATTAAAGCTGCGCACCTTGCCGATGCTTTTGCTGCGACGCTCATCCCAGGCGTACCGTTCACCGGCTTTCCCATCGATACGGATGACCTGCGGCACCGGCAGATAGGGTGCAAGCTCCTTGCGCACGGCGATCGGCCCGGCACCTGGTCCGCCACAGCCGTGGGGCGTGGAGAACGTTTTGTGGGTGTTGTAATGCATAACATCCACGCCGAAGTCGCCTGGACGCGCGATCCCCAGAATGGCATTCATGTTGGCACCGTCGAGGTACAAAAACGCCCCCGCCTGGTGCACCATGTCCGCCATCTTGATCATGTGCGAATCAAATTTGCCCACGGTATTGGGATTAGTTACCATCACCGCTGCGATTTCATCGTTAAGATGCGACTGCAAATCGTCCAGATCCGTCAACCCATCGGACTGCGATTTAATCGTCACCACGCCCGCGCCGCACATGGCGCAGCTGGCCGGGTTAGTTCCGTGAGCGGTATCCGGAGCGAGCACGATTCGCCGTTTACTCTGATGGTGATCCTTAAAATAGGCGCGGATCACCTTCAGTGCCGTCCACTCCCCATGCGCCCCCGCGCAAGGCTGCAACGACACCTCATCTAGGCCTGCGATTTCCTGCAAAAAGACACGCAGGTGATAGAGCAGGCCGAGCGCGCCCTGGATGTCTGACTCATCCTGCAAAGGATGCAAATTGGCAAAACCTGGCAGCGCGGCCGCCCATTCATTCACTTTCGGGTTGTACTTCATCGTGCAGGAGCCGAGTGGATAGAAGTTGTCATCCACCGAAAAATTGCGATGCGAAAGATGGGTGTAATGCCGCACCAGATCAAGCTGCCCTATCTCCGGTAATTCGCTGATGGCAACGCTCGCCAGGTTGGAATCTATTTCTACCACCGGCACATCCGAATGCGGCAAATCCACCGCGCGGGCGCCGGGGGTCGAAATTTCAAAGACGAGGGGTTCGTTTTGTGTCATGTTATTACGACTTTGCAGCCAATACTTTCACCAGGAGATCAAGCTCCACTTTCGTGCGCTTTTCAGTGACGGCGATCAGCAGGCAATCGGCCAATTCAGGATAGTAGGAGCCTACCCGCAGCCCGCCCAGCAGGCCGGCATCACTGGCAGATTGCAGCGCCTGATCCACGGGACGATTGAGCTTCACTAACAGTTCGTTGAAGAAGGGCTGGTGCTCAAAACGAAGTGACAAGCCGGTACTGCGAAGCTGCCTGGCCAGATATGTGGCCTTGTTGAAACACAACTGCGCCACTTCGCGCAGCCCTTTGGGACCCATTGCCGCCAGATAGACGCTTGCCCGCAGCGCGAGCAGGCCCTGATTCGTGCAGACGTTGCTCGTGGCCTTTTCGCGGCGTATATGCTGCTCGCGTGTTTGCAATGTCAGGCAAAAAGCACGCTTGCTATCAATGTCGACCGTCTGCCCCACCAGGCGGCCGGGCATTTTGCGAACGTGCTTGAGTTTGGTCGCGAATAGACCCAAAAAAGGTCCGCCGAATTGCATCGGAATTCCCAGCGGCTGCCCCTCGGCGGTGGCGATGTCTACATCCATTTCACCGGGATGTTTGAGCAACCCCAGGCTTACAGGATTGAATGATTGAATACACAGCGATTCGTTGGCATGGGCAAATTTGGCAAGCGTGTCAACACGCTCGATTAACCCCAGGAAATTGGGCGACTGCACCACAATAGCCGCGGTGTCCGCGTCGGCCTCGCCCTCCGTCGCCAACATGTCCGTAACGCCTTCTTTGAGGGGTAGCTCGACATACTCAGCCGGGAGGTCGGAAAGATAGGTCTTAAGCACCTGGCGATAATGCGGATGAACCCCCGCGCTCACGAGCACCCGGCGCTTGCCACTCATCCCTAGAGCCATCATCACCGCTTCGGCTAGCGCAGTTGCGCCTTCGTACAAAGACGCATTGGAAACTTCCATGCCTGTCAGTTGGCAGACCATCGTTTGAAATTCAAAGAATGCTTGCAGCGATCCTTGTGACGCTTCTGCCTGGTACGGTGTGTAGGCCGTGAGAAACTCCCCCTTCATCGCCAGGTGATCGACGACCGTGGGGATGAAGTGATCGTAGACACCTCCGCCCAGGAAACAGACCTTGCGATCGGAAGACATATTCTTTGCGGCTAATGCGGAAAGATCGGCGCGCAGGGACATTTCATCCAGTGCCGGCGGCATCTTAAGGGGTTCGGTGAGGCGGTAGTCGGTTGGAATGGGCGCCAGCAGATCGTCCATGCTCGAAGCCCCGACGACCTTGAGCATCTCGTCACGCTGCTGGCTGGTAAATTGAACGTAATCCATGAGTAATTTGAAAAAACTAGTGGCCGGTGCGCTGCAGGTACACTTCGGAGCTGAGCAGTTTTTCAGTATCGGCCGGATTGCTCAGGCGAACTTTGATCATCCAGCCACCGCTGTAGGGGT
>JBBSFP010000017.1:0-15324 GCA_038238625.1 Tepidisphaerales bacterium | reverse complement strand
TCCCACCAGATCGCCAGCAGCGACGACCAGCTAACCGCGGCTCTCGATGCCGAGATGGACCAGCAAACTGCATGAGCGCGCGGTCGAGCCATCGCATCGTGCTCACCACCATCGGTTCCCTGGGTGATCTGCACCCCTACCTGGCGCTGGCGATTGCGCTTCGTGGCCGGGGCCATGACGTCCTGTTGGCCACGCAAAAATCGTATGGTTGTCGCATCGAAGCCCACGGGATTGGTTTCCATGCCGTGGGTCCCGACATCGCGGAGCTGGGGGATGAATCGGCCTTGATGGCAAGGGTGATGCACCCGCGTAAAGGCCCGGCGTTCATCATTCGTGACATGCTGATCCCGCGGTTGCGGCGAACATTCGACGAACTTTCCTCCGCCGTCGCGGGGGCCGATCTGCTGGTGAGCCATCCACTGACGATCGCCGCCCCGCTGGTGGCGCAGCTCAATGAAAAGCGCCTGGCGTGGATATCGGCAGTGCTGGCGCCGAGTTCATTTTGTTCGGCATACGACCCACCGGTGCTCCCCGCGCTGCCAGTGCTCACAAGGCTCCATCCTTTGGGTGCAACGCTTCTGAAGCCAATGATCGGAGCGATGAAGGCCGGCGTGGATTCCTGGGTTACTCCATGGCACCGGTTGCGACGAGAGCTCCGCCTGCCTCCAACGAAGCTCAACCCGCTCTTTCGTGGCCAGTTTTCTCCACTCATGACGCTGGCGCTTTTCTCAAATGTGGTGGGCAAACCCCAGCCGGATTGGCCGCCCCGCACTCACATCACGGGTTTTTTGTTCTACGAAGGTGATGGCCCCGGCGGCTTGGCGCCTCAACTATCCGCGTTTCTACATGACGGCGAAGCGCCCATCGTTTTCACGCTCGGATCATCCGCGGTGATGGACGCCGGCAATTTTTACCATCAGAGCGCCGAGGCCGCGCGGCTGATTAGCCATCGTGCGGTGTTGTTGATTGGTAAGGATCCGCGCAACCGCCCCCGGCATCCGTTGCCATCGTCAATTTTTGTCGCTGAATATGCGCCCTACTCCCTCCTTTTTTCGCACGCGGGCGCGATTGTCCATCAGGGTGGGATTGGAACCACCGCCCAGGCGCTGCGGTCCGGAAAGCCCATGATCGTGATGCCCTTCGGATTCGACCAACCCGACAACGCCGCCCGGATGGTGAAGCTGGGCGTTGGGCGTACGATTGCCCGCCGGCGATATTGCGCGCAGCGCGCATCCGATGAACTCACGCAATTGCTTGGCGATAAAAAATACAGTGACCGCGCTGCCGCCATCGGGCAAATTATTCAGCAGGAGGATGGAGCCCAACGGGCATGTGTGGCAATCGAAGAATGCCTGGCCCGCCACCGGCGATCATAAAATCCATCGCGCGCGACCAGTGCTTTATTTTCCCAACTGATACACCTGCACACTGGCGGGCGCGATGGTGCCCTTTAGGTGAGTTCCGACAAGATGCATGGAGCGTTCATAGCGGTCGGCATCGAAGAGGGGATCGCACTTGTTCCAGCCATTGATGCGCAGATCAATGTTCAGCGGCTGATCACGATGGGTATTCACGATGACCATCAGGCCTTGATTTTGGCGGACCCACAGCCCCGCGTGCCAGGTACCGGGACCATCGTCGAAATTCTTGTCAGATGGATTGGCAAAAGAGGTCAGTTTGCCATCGGTGAAATAGCCGGTCACCTGCTTTAGCTCCGGCAAAAGGCGAAGTAGTTCGGCCCAGGTTTGGGCGCTGGACTTCGGCAGCGGTGCATGATCCTTTTGCAAAAAAGTGTACCACACCAGCCCCCGAGCACCGCCTAAAACACTAACCCACGGCTGCAAGCGAATCTCCTGCGGAGTCGGCCAGCGCGTGCCGTCGCTACTGAACGCCTGCAAGTTCACGATCAGGCACTTGTTGGCCTTGGGCCCCGCGAGCTTCCAGTAGTTGGCCATGCGATCCTGCATCGCTTCGAGCTCGTTGCGTACCGATTCGTTGCCATCGCCGATGGGGTAGATCTGGATCGCGATGCAATCGAGCGTTTTTTCATAGCCTTCGAGTACCGCTCCGGGGAAACTCGATCCGCTGGAATAGGTCAACACATGCGGCGCGATGGCGTGGGTTTGGCGATTCAGATCGGCCATGGTCGCCGGGGGAAACTTCGCAGGTCCTTTGAAGCTGCCCTTGGCGTCGCTGTTAAAATCGTCGCCCAGCGAAGACATTAAAATGGCCGGCCAATTCGCTTGCTCCCGCACGACCATCGGCAGATTTTTGAGATAAACCGCAGCGGCCATATGCAGGCCCCGCTCCTGCGCCAGCCGCGCCGCCTGGGCAGCCGTGCTGGTGCTGGGGCCATCGCCATCGGCCGTAAAATCTATGGAAACATGCACGAAATTGAAACCGGCATCGGCAATGGTTTTAAGATCGTCCAGGAAAGGTTGCCCGTAATACCCGGCATCCAGGCTGTCGTGATAGATACCCAGCGGAAAATAAGGCACGCCGCCGACGATAATGAACCCATCGGCGCGGACATGGGGCTGGGTGCTGGAGGGTGGGGCTACTTGAGCAAAAGCGGGCATTGCCCAGAGAATCGTGAGGATCATCAGGCGTCTAATCATCCTTAAAATCGTACCCGGCTCCGCGAACTGTTGGAAGCGATGATTGTTAAACCCTGCGGCATTGGGTATGCTTTTCAGCCCGGTTGAACCAAGAAATTTTGAGGTGCATTATGTCGATGGACAGAAGCCTGAAAAGCGCGAACTCGCTGATTCGGCATCGTAATGTTTTGACGCGAACAGAGCGCTTGGTGCAGTTGGCCGACGAAGAAAAGTGGAACGACTCCAAGAGCGTCTTCGGATTGCCGAAGGTCGCGCATCGCAAAGCAGCGGCCGTGGCCAAGGCCGAGAAGACAGAAACCGTTGAAGGCGCAGCGGTCCCGGCGGCGGGTGGCAAGGCCCCCGCGGGTGGCGCGGCACCGGCGGCGGCGGCTAAAGCCGCGCCCGCTGGCAAAGCCGCACCCGCGGGCAAAGCCGCACCGGCAGGCAAGGCGGCAGCGCCGGCAGCAAAGGCAGCGGCACCGGCGGCTAAAAAGAAGTAGTCCTCTCGCCGCATCGCCAAACCAACAAATGCATCGCGCCTCGGGGCTGTTGGGGTTTGGGCTGATGCGGGTTTGGGCCGATGCTGGTTTGCCATGCCCTTGGATCACATCATTTCGCAGCGGGCTCGGGGCGTGGACGCTTCGGGGATACGCAAGGCCTTCGATCTGGCCGCCAAGCTCAAAGACCCGATTAACCTTTCCATCGGGATGCCCGATTTTGACGTGCCGGATGTCGCCAAGGAAGCCGCCATCGCTGCCATCAGGGCAGGGCATAATCGCTATACGCAAACGCAGGGAATCGCCCCACTCCGCGAACGATTGCGCGCTGATCTTTCGCGTGAAATGCAGCGGGATGTCGGTGAGGTTCTTATTACCAGCGGCGGAACCGGTGCCCTTTTCCTAACACTGCTGGCGACTATCGATCCGGGCGATGA
Source organism: Tepidisphaerales bacterium (assembly GCA_038238625.1). Taxonomy (GTDB): domain Bacteria; phylum Planctomycetota; class Phycisphaerae; order Tepidisphaerales; family Tepidisphaeraceae; genus JBBSFP01. Next base: position 11,793 of record JBBSFP010000017.1, on the reverse strand, counting down.
GGCCATCTTTCTTGATCCTTACTTTGTCATGTATCGGCACCTGATGACGTTGGTGAACGGCAAGCCGATCGCGATCGACAGTTACCCCGATTTTCGCTTCCCCGCCGAGCGCGTCGAGCAGGCAATCACCCCGCGCACCAAGCTGCTGATTTTAAATTCCCCGGCCAACCCGACGGGGGTTGTCCTCAGCGAAGCCGAAGTGCAGGCAGCGATTGACATCGCGCGACGGCACGATCTGCTGATCATCTCCGATGAAATCTACGAGCCTTTTTTATACACCGGCGCGCGCGACGGGCCGGGCGCGGAGGCTTCGCATAAGACCTTGCCATCGCCGGCCATGCGGTATGAAAACACGATGATCCTGCGGGGATTCTCCAAAAGTCATTCCATGACGGGGTGGCGATTGGGGTACACCGCCGGCCCCGCGGAAGTCATTGCGCAAATGACCAAACTGCAGCAGTACACGTTCGTATGCGCGCCCAGCGCGCTGCAACATGCGGCACTGGCGGCGCTGGATGTGCCCATGGGCGAGGCCCAAATCGCCTATCACCGAAAGCGCGATGTGGCATTGGAAATACTTTCGAAGAAGTTTGAGATCGTGCGACCGGATGGGGCATTTTACCTGTTTCCAAAAGCGCCGGGCGGGATAAGCGCTTCGGCCTTCGCCGCGCTGGCGGTGGAGCGCAACGTGATTGTTATTCCCGGAAATGTTTTCAGCGATCGGGACACGCATTTTCGGATCAGTTACGCGACCACCGATCAAAAACTGCGCGAAGGATGCCGGATTTTGTGTGATCTGGTATAGATCACGCGATTGTGGGCTTGGCGATTGTGCCCGGCTATCGTGGATTTTTGTGGGCGGCGATCCACACGGTTCATCGGAGTTGTCATGGCGTTTGATGTTTACGTGGGGACCATGACGCGCTACTACCGGCGCGAGTGGGAAAACGCCGCGCAACGTCAGGCCCGAGCCCAAGGGATCATTCACAAAACGGTGTATCCCGGCGGTCAGGCACCCGCGATCCCCGCCCCGGAAGAAATCCGCAAGGCCGTCACCACCTGGTGCGCTGCGATGAGCGCTGCATTGCAGCCGCATCGGGTGCCGCCCATCAGCTGGGATGAATCCGATCAGACGCCCTACTTCACCGAGCAACCCGCCTGGGATGGCTATTCGGCGCTGCTGGTCTGGACGGCGCACGCGGAGCATCCTGATCTGCCATGGCCTACGAACGTGCCAAAATTGTGGGCTGATGATCCGGCTTTTCAGCGTTCCTTCGATCCATCTTCCAAAACCCAGTACCGCACCATCCTCGCGCCACAGCTCTGGCTGCCCGCTGAATTCCCGTTCGTGTTCGATGGCGGCACGCTGACGAAAAAGAAGGAGTGCATTGGCTCCACCTTCACGCTTCGCACGCAACTGCAAAACCTGCAACGCGCCACCGCGGATCGGCTTGTGAGTGCTTCCGCTGGCGGAGGCGATCAACGGCCGCCATTAGCCGCCGGTGCGGCTCAGGCGCTGAAGTTGTTTACAGAATTGGCAAAGCACGCTTGCGCGCACCGGCTGCCCATGCTGCTGGATTTCTGATCCCGTTTGACTTGCCGCAGTCTGCTGACAACCGCTGTCAGCATTTGGCTTACGTGGTCAATCGAAATCGTCGGGGATGGCGTCAAGATCACGGTAACTGCGCGGCCTGGGAAGCGGCTCAGGATCGGGATGGACGAGGTCTTCGACCAACTGGTGCTTGTCGGTTGACCCAGTGCGAACCTTCGGAACCGGGGATTTGGAAACCGGCGCGGCGGCGGGCTCGGGCGGGCGGCGATTGGGAGTTTCCGGGGCGGCGCTGGCGCGACCGGAACGCCCGCCGCGACGCCGTGGCGCGCGCGGCTTATCTTCGGCGCTGGGTCGGGCTGCGACTTCCGCATCGGGTTGTGTCTCGGGATCAGGGGTAATTTCTTCGGCAGGTTCGGCTACGTTTCCATCGGCCTCCGGCGATTCCTCTGCCGAATCCCGCGGAACCTCCTCCGATCCCGACCGACGGCGACGACCGCGCCCGCCACGGCTACCGCGCCGACGACGACGGGGGGCGGATTCTTCATCATCTTGCGCGGGCTCGGCAGGTGCGGCTCCCGTCACTTCTTCGCTCACCTCGGGTGATATCTCATCACGCTTAGCACGGTCTTCAGATTTCTCCGAATGAACCGTCTCCAGATCGGCGTTGAACTCATCCTGGGCCGAACCGATGGATTCACGATCATCCCGCTCCGCGGCGGTGCCGAGCGGCTGGTCGCGCTCCGGCTCATCGACGAGATCACTAGAGCCAAGCGGGCGTTCCTCGTCGTCAGACTGCGGCTGCAGATCATTAGGCTGACGGATTTCTTCATTTTGGAATTCACCGGCCTGACGGCGGCGCCGACCGCGCCCGCCTCTGCGGCGACGCCGACGACGCGGACCGTCTGCGGTCTCGCCCTGGCCTTCGGCCTGGTCTGTACCTTGCCAATCCCCTTGGCCTTGGCCATCCCGCTGGTCTTGCCGACCGCCCTGATCTTGCCGACCGCCCTGGTCTGGCCGTGCACCCTGTTCTTGCCGGTCCATTTGATTCGACCGATCACCTTGATCTGAGCGCGGGCCCTGTTGATGCCGGCCCGCTTGGCGCTGTCGATCCGGTTGAACTTGCCGGTTACCTGGCCTCTGGCGGTCACCCTGGTTTTGTCGACCGCCCCAGTTTTGCCCGGCTTCGGGGTTGCGGCGTAACGGTTGGCCCTCAGCGTGCGGCCGGGCGTTGCGATCTTCAGCGCGCTCAGGCGATTCGTGATCGTCTTCCCGCTGTTGGAGATCCTCGGGATCATGCTGATCGGAATCTGTATCCTCATGCTCCCCCCGATCGGCATGGCGCGATTCAAGCTCTTGATCGGCCTCATTAAGCCGGTAGCGACCTTCGCCCCGCTGGTTTTCTGAGTCCTGCTCTTCTGAATCCTGCTGCCCTTCTTCAAAATCCTGGCCCTCTTCAAAGCGATGGCCATCATCGGACTTTTGTGCTGCGCGCCCGCGCTGTGGGGGCCGGGTCTGTCCGCCCGATTCGTGCCGTTGTTCTCGCCGGGTATCCCGCGCGCGCATGGGCAGTCGCTGGGGTTCGGGCAGCATGTCCAGTTCACTCAGGAAAACCAGGCTGTCGCGCGTGTCAAAAAGCTCCAGGCGCATTTCGTCGGGGCCGATTGCCATATCGCTGCGAATGTTGATCAGTTTACCCGATTCACGTTCCAGGTCGGCGATCTGCTGGCGCTTGCGATTCTGCAGATAGAAAGCCACTTCTGCGCAAACCGTCAGTTCCGCGCGTACCACGCGGGGGCTGTGCAATGCGATCGCCATGCGGCGCATGACATCAAGGCTCATGCTCTCGGAGGTTTTGACGGTTCCCGAGCCTTTGCAATGGGGGCAGTCTGAATAAATGGAACGTTTGAGGCTGGCGCGCATACGCTGGCGGGTCAGCTCGATGATGCCGAACTGGCTCATGCGCAACACTTTGGTTTTAGCGCGGTCGTTGCGAAAATTGTCATGCAGGCGCTTTTCAAGCTCGCGTCGATGGCGTTCGTAGCGCAGATCAATGAAATCGCAAATGACCACTCCCCCCAGGTCGCGCAGGCGAAGCTGCCGGGGAATTTCATCCGCTGCTTCCATGTCGGTTTTGAAGGCGGTGGTTTCGGGGTCGGCGTGCTCACGGAATTTTCCGCTGTTCACGTCGATGGCCACCACTGCTTCGGTGGAATCAATCACCAGCGAGCCTCCACTGGGGAGCGGTACATGCCGGCTGTACATCAGTTCGATATCGCGCTCGATCTGGTATTTATGGAAGAGCGGCAGCGGATCGGTATAGATTTCCACCTTGTTGCGCGTGCGTGGGTTGGAAAGTTTGATCACTTCCTTTACACGTTTTGCGACGTCCTTGTTGTCGATCACGATGCGATCGATGTCGCTGCTGAAGACATCGCGCACGGTGCGCGCCACCAGGTCCCCTTCGGTATACAGCTCGACGGGGGCGGGAACGGTGTCGCGCTTTTTCTTGATGGTTTCCCACAGCCGCGCCAAATATTTCAGATCGCGCTCGATCTCGGCCTTGGCTTTACCAACGGCTTCGGTGCGAATGATGAATCCGCAATCTTCGGGTGGATTGAGATCTTCGAGAATCTGCCTCAGGCGACGGCGTTCGGGTTCGTCTTCGATCTTGCGCGAGACCCCGCGCCCCTCCATCCCCGGCATCATCACCAGCAGCTTGCCGCTGATCGACAGGTAGCTGTTGAGCGTCGGACCCTTGGTCCCGATGCCTTCTTTGATGACCTGCACCACAATGTCATCGCCGCGGCGCAGGCAGCGCTGAATGGGCGGGCGTTCGCGACGCGCCATTTTTTTACCGACGAATTCCTGCACATCATCACCGCGGCGACCGAAATAGGTCGGCATCAGGTCGGTGATGTGCAGGAACCCATTGCGCCCCAGGCCAAAGTCAATGAATGCCGCCTGGATAGACGGCTCAACATTGGTGACGCGGCCCTTGTAAATGTTCCCCACATGAGAAGTAGCGCTGGTGCGCTCCATGTAGAGTTCTTCTAGTTTGTCGTTCTCGAGGAGGGCAATGCGGCACTCTTCGCCCTCCGAGACGTTAATCAGGAGTTCCTTAGCCATGCAGGGTATAGTCCGTTGTGAGTTGCCAAATCAGGGGGGATAAAATGATATGCGGTGGAAGCGGCGCCCCGGCTGGCAAACTGCCTGGGGCGATGCGTCTCCGACGCGTAATAGATTGATGACGAATGCGGATGTCCGTTTCAGAACGCCTCGGGGATGATTTTGCGCGTCTCTTCGCGCATAAAATGCATCACCTGACGTTCGCTGTCAAAGCTCATCACCCTGCGGGCCACTTGCCTGGCGTGGTCCATGGTAGTGGAGCGGATAATTTTTTTGACCTCGGGAATGTCGGGTCCATTCATACTGAAGGTCGTGAGGCCCAGCCCCAACAGCAATAAAGTATAGTGCGGTTCGCCAGCCATTTCACCACAAACGCTCACCCCGATGTTATTTCGCTGGGCGGCGCGGATGACGTCACGCACCAGCAAAAGCACCGCCGGATGCCCGGGACAGAACAAACCGGCGACTTTTTCATTGGTCCGGTCGACCGCCAGGGTGTATTGCGTCAGGTCGTTGGTACCGATGGAAAAAAAATTCACTTCCTTGGCGAACGTATTGGCCATCAGCGCCGCCGACGGCACTTCCACCATGATCCCGACCGGAATATCCGGTCGAAAAGCGGTGCCCTCGTCTTCCAAATCCTCTTCGACGTCTTTGAGCACCATGCGCGCCTGCCGCAGTTCCATGAGGGTTGAGATCATGGGAAACATGATGCGTACATCGCCAAATACGCTTGCGCGCATGATGGCGCGGAGCTGTTTTTTGAACATTCCCAGGTCGTGCAGACACATGCGGATGGAGCGATCCCCCAAAAATGGATTGCGCTCTGGAGCCGCGAGCTGCGCCTGGGTGTATTTGTCGGCCCCCAGATCGAGCGTGCGGATCACCAGCGGGCGGCCGGCGCTGCGCTCGATCGCCCGCATATAAGCCTTGAAATGATCTTCCTCATCGGGGGCAACTTCGCTGGTCAGATATAAAAACTCGGTACGGTACAGGCCCACGCCTTCGGCCCCTTTTTGCAAAGCCTCGGTGATGTCGTCGGGATGTTCGATGTTGGCTTGCACGCTGACCACATGCCCGTCCAGCGTTTCGGCCGGCAGGTCGCGCAACTCGCTGAGCGCGATATCCAGCACCCGCAGCTTTTTCTGATACTCCTCATGTTCGATCAGTTGTTCGGGATCGGGGTTGACGATCACCACCCCACGATTGCCATCGAGAATCACGCGATCCCCGGCAGCAACTTCAGACGTAATGTTCCCCAAACCCACAACCGCGGGGATTCCCATCGCACGGGCCACGATGGCAGTGTGGCTGGTACGGCCACCTACATCGGTGGCGAAGCCGCGCACACGGTTACGATCCAGCGCGGCCGCCTGACTGGGGAGCAGGTCATGAGCAATCACGATGACATCATGATCGAGCCGGGTCAGGTCGCCCTGGGTTTGGCCAATCAGGTTGTGCAGGATGCGGCGTTCAATGTCGTGAATGTCTTTGACGCGCTCGGATAAGTATCGGTCCGACATCGCCTGGAATCGGCTGGCGAAGCGACGCATGACCACCGACACCGCATATTCAGCGGTGGCGTGCCGCTCGGTGATCTCCGCTTCCAATTGATTAACGATGGTTTTGTCGAGCAGGAGCCCGATATGGAAATCAAAGATGCCGCCGAGCTCGTCGCCATGCTTCTCGACACTGGAATCACGGAGTTTTCGCAGATCGGCTCCCGATTGGCGCAGCGCTTCGCGCAGCCGCTCGAGTTCGGCCGGTATGGCCGCGGGTTCAATCTGACGTTTGGGGATAAGCAGATTCTCGGCGTCCAGCACGATCACCGTGCAGATCACCACGCCGGGAGAAACGCCTATTCCTTTCTTAATTTCCATCGACTTTGGTACCGAATACTTTGTTTTTGACACTTCGTAACGTTTGTGCAAACCATTCGCAAACAATCTGCGGGTGATTCTTGATCACCCCGACGCGGTCATTCGTCTTCGCCAAATTTATCGTTCACCAGCTGAGCGAGTTGCGTCACAGCCTGATCGGCATCGTCGCCTTCAGCCGTGATCGTCAGTGGGGTGCCCTCGGTGGCGGCCAGGATGATCATGCTCATTACGCTCTTTCCATCGGCGTCTTCCGGTTCTTCACCGCCCTTGTGGACGACGATATTAGAACGGAATTGGTTGGCCAACTCCACAAATTGCATGGCGGGCCGTGCATGCATGCCCAGGCGGTTGCAAATCTTCACATCCTGCGTGGCCTTTGGCATGTTCCGACCGATCGGAGTTAGAAGTATTTTTTACTGCACGCCGGGTATCCGCATGAAGGGTACCGCGCGCCCACAATATCTGCTGCGAGGCAAAGCGACTATTTACCTTGATCAGCCTCATCAAGCAGTTCCACGATCGCCTCCCGCGTTGCCGCCTGGCGCAGAAACCGGCGGAAGGTATCTTTCTGCAGGTTGCTGAAGATGATATTCATCGCCGAAAGGTGTAGTTCGGGATGATCGCTGGGGCTCAGGAGCAGGACGACACTGTAAACCGGCTGGTGATCGAGAGCCGAAAAATCGATCCCTCCGGGGCTGCGCCCGATGACGGAAACGATGCGTTTGATTTGGGAATTTTTAGCGTGAGGCACGGCTACACCCTTGCCCAAACCGGTGGAACCCCGCTGTTCACGCTTGATCACCTCCGCGATAATCTCCTCCGATGCCTCCTGCGGTAGCGCGCCGGCCTTTTCCAATGACAGCACCAGTTCCCGAATCGCCCCTTCGCGATCGCTGGCTATCAATGAAGGAACAATCGCATCAGTAACAATGAACTCTCTGAGCTTCATGGGTGCCTGAACCTTCTTACCTGGACTGAGCGCGCCACCGACACTTTCAACGAAGGAGTCGCCGCCTTTTCTATCTGTCGTGCAAATCATTGCCTCGGGAGCCATTTGCATGAATGCCATGCCCGGCAATCCAAACGGCTTCAAGTGGCTTCGCGAATGGTCTTGGGGTCTACATCCGGGTGTTTGCGATTGCGGAACTTCTTTTTGTGTTCGCTGAGCTGCCGTTCAAGCTTATCAACACATCCATCTACCCCCGCGTAGGCATCCGCTTCAGAATGGTGAGCAATAAACATGTTGCGGTGCTCGGCATTGACGATCATCTCTACTGTCACAGTGTCTTTCACGTGGTCGATGATGACTTCAATTTCCTGAATGCGGTCGTAATACCGCAGTAGCTTAGTGGCCTTCTGCTCAGCATATGTCTTTAGGGCCTCAGTTACTTCCATATGCCGCGTGGATACAGTCACAATCACAGTAACTCCTTTCGGGAACGATCCGGCCTGCACGTGCCCGACGTGCCAAGCGCATTGTACAACAAAACGCGCGCCGCAGACGCCCGCAACCACTGCGGGAATCTATTTACCGCGCCCATCTCAAACTGCAATCCATCGCATGGCGTTGACCTTCCTCGACCTGCGAACGTTTCCTGGTATTTGAGCCTTTGTTCGCGGCTCGAATGCAACAAAAAAACCGGAGCACCCTGGGGCGCTCCGGTGTCGGTGTCTACAGGCCAAACGGTGACGGTTCAATCCGGCGGGCAATACGCTGACAATTCGCTCAAAAATTCATACAGCGCCGTCGCAGTGTTGTGCTGGTCATCATCGCCCTGGTGAAGCAAAGTGAAATTCTCGTTGCGCGATGCCCGCGTCAATTCGATCATTGCTTCCCGATGCGCGCTTTTGCTCAGATGCTCGTGGTAGCGGGCGCGAAATTCTTCGTAGCCATCCGGATGCTTGTCGAACCATTTCCATATCGCCTTGGGCGGCCCAAACTGGCTTAGCACATGGTCCACCGCGCACCAGTCGGTCAAATCCCGGGTGAGATTAATCGGCTCGATCCAGAGGCGTTTGCCATCGTCGGCTTCGTAAGCATCCATAAAGTGCTTGATCTTGAACATACAGAGCTCCATTTCTCCCGAATACCCAGCCCGCCCATATCATTCTTCCAGAACTCGTAACTCATTATAGGATGCTATTTCGTCTCATAGTTTTGTTGTGCCGAATCGTGGATCGCTGCCCATCGGCCGAGCCATTGCCTGTGGATCGAAGTGGCCTCAGTGCACAGAAACGCGATCATCAACTCACTCCAATACGTAAGACACAGATACCTGGTTTACGGTTGCAAACGCTGTACCCAAGAGCATGTCGTTACCGCAGGTTTTTAGTTGCTTGCCCGCAACCTTTGGCTCGCTATAGTGTCTTCCGTTGCGAAACGCGGCTGTGGCATGATTACGCGGTAATCAGTCACGCATTCGATTCGATATCGAACTGCCCGTTAGTAGGCTGATCCCAAAGGAGCTTCGGAATGTTTTCGTTCATTCAATCTGCGCAGCGTGGTGGAAATTTCAAAAAGCCATGGGCAGCGCTGGTGTTTCTGATTGCCGGGTTAATGCTTAGCGGTGCTGGATTCTCCCTCGCCGCCGACGAGAAGGCGCCGCCCACTGACTGGTCAACCCCCAAGGCTGCTGCCAAGACGTTTGCCTACGCGATGGAGCATGGCGACGCGGAGGTAGTGCGTACATCGTGTCTGGCCGATGCGAAACAGGGCAAGCTGCTGGATGCGTTGGTAGGCTCGCTGAAGGGCATGAAGTCGCTGCGCGAAGCGGTCACCACCAAGTTTGGTGCCGAGGCGCTAAAGACATTCCACCTGGACGGTGGAGAAGAAAAGATTTCCGATGAAGTTGACAACGCTGAGGTGAAGGAAGAAGCGGACACCGCCACCCTGACTGCTAAGAATAAGCCGGATGAAAAGCCGCTGACGCTCAAAAAAGTGGATGGCAAATGGAAGGTAGACCTCTCGTTCATGAGCGCGCAAATGCAGGACATGGACAAGACACTGATGATGATCAACGCTTCGGCGAGCGTGATGCAGAGCGTCGCCGCCGATATTCAGTCGGGCAAACTTTCGACTGCCAAGCAGGCGGAGGATGAATTTGGCAGCCGGATGATGGCGGCCTTCGTGGGTAGCGCGAATACCACTGAACCCACCACCGCCCCCACCGACCCTGGGATGCCTAAATAACGCCTTTTTGGTTTATGGAGTGCGGGATACATCGTCCGCGCGGTTAACGCCGCGCGGACTTTTTTTTGAAATTGCACCTTTCAGTGGTGGCGCGGCGAATTTTTCACTTTTATCATCATTGAAATCCTGCTAGCATTAGGAACAGCGGCGTGGCTTGTGTCTCGTCCGGAGCAGAATGCTCAATATAATTACCGACTTTTGTCGGTACGCCACCCTTAAGGCGGGTGGACGTGTTCGGGTCCGCAAGGAGAAGCAGATGGCTAAGAAGTTGTATGTTGGGAATCTGAGTTACAATGTCAGCAGCTCAGAGTTGGAGCAGTTGTTTGGTCAGCATGGTCAGGTGACCAGCGCCCAGATTATCAATGATCGCGATACCGGCCGCAGCAAGGGTTTCGGTTTCGTGGAAATGTCCAGCGATCAGGAAGCTGACGCGGCGATCGCTGCCCTCAATGGGCAGGACCACGACGGCCGCGCACTAACCGTCAATGAAGCACGCCCGCGTGAAGATCGTGGCGGCGGTGGGGGCGGTGGCGGTGGCCGTGGCGGCTACGGTGGTGGCGGTGGCGGCGGAGGGGGTGGTCGCGGTGGAAGCAGCGGCGGTGGCGGTGGCCGCGGTGGCTTTGGTGGGGGTGGCGGTGGCCGTGGAGATCGCGGCTCACGTGATCGCTACTAAGCCTTAGACTCCATTTTAATCACAAAAAAGTACTCAACCGGAAACGGTTGGGTTCTTTTATGCGCGCATCGTCTGATTTCAGACATGGTTTTACACCGGTCAGCCCCGAGTAAATGTTCAGGGTCGCAATCGCCCAGCCTTTTTTTACGTTGCGTGGCGCGTGCCCAGCGCTTCCCAGATCTGCACCGTCGCCTTGCTTTTATTCAATGTATAAAAATGGATCCCCGCCGTGCCCTGAGCAACCAGATCGCGGCACTGCTCCAGCGCGTATTCGGTCCCGAGTTGATGCACCCGATCGGCATCTTGCTCAATCCCCTCCAGCCGGAGCAACAGTGGCTGCGGAATTTTCGCCCCGCACATCGCCACAAAACGCTTGATCTGCGCCACGTTCGAAATGGGCATGATCCCGGCCACGAGCGGAACTTTGATTCCGCTCTGATCGGCCTTTTCCCGAAAGCGATAGAAATCCGCATTATCGAAAAACAACTGCGTTACCACGAAATTTGCCCCGGCATCCACCTTCGCCTTCAGATGTTCCATATCGCGGGTCGGATTCAGGCATTGCGGATGCCCCTCCGGATACCCGGCGACCCCGATGCTGAAGTCGTGCCGCTGGCGGGTCAGGTTGACCAGCGCATCGGCGTTGGCAAAACCACCGTCTGTTTTGACAAAAGACAACTGCCCGGCAGGTGGATCACCGCGCAGGGCCAGGACGTTGCGAACGCCCCCTTCCCACAGTTGATCGAGGATATCCGATAGCTCTGCCGCCGAATGACCCACGCAGGTGAGGTGAGCCATGGTGCGCAATTGCAGTTCATTCTGGATGCGGGCAACCAGGTCAATCGTCCGCTGCCGGGTGCTGCCCCCGGCTCCGTAGGTGACTGAAATATAGCTGGGTTTGAGGGGATGCAGCTCGCCGACCGTTCGATAAAGCTGCGCAAACCCCACGTCGTTTTTCGGCGGGAAAAATTCAAACGACAACGTCGGTAAACCATGCCCAAAAAGTGTGTCAATCCGCATGCTAAAATCCCTTTCGCATCAGCATCCGATGCGCAATCGGCCGGGGGGAAGGTACACCAAAGCCGCTTACAATCGCAAATGCCCGGCGCCGGCATACAATGGATCATATGGCACTGGTCTGGCAACAACCCCTCCCACACCCCTACCCCCATCTGACCGATGCGGAGCTATGCCTGCGCATCGAAGCCGCCAAGGCTACGCTGGGCAAACGCCTGGTGATTCTTGGTCACCATTATCAACAGGATGAGGTAATTGCCTTTGCCGACTATACCGGGGACAGCTTTGAGCTTTCCCGTCGCGCCGCTGAGCAGAAGGATATCGAATACGTGGTTTTCTGTGGCGTGCATTTTAT
>JBBSFP010000016.1:0-15377 GCA_038238625.1 Tepidisphaerales bacterium | reverse complement strand
TTTAGAATTTTCGGACGCAAAGAAGTTTACCTGGAACGAGAGCTGTTCCAACAGCACTGCCAGGTCCACTGTATTGAGCGCTACGTCGGGTGGGACATTCAGCGCGATTGAAGCAAAGTTCAGCAGGCCACGCACGCCAGCAGCGATGAGTTGATCGGAAACCGCCTGCGCCTGCTCGGCGGGCACAGTGACAATCGCCAGGCGAATTTCCTCATCGCGCACCACCGAGTGCAGAGCGCTCATGGAATGCACGGAGAGCGCGCCAACTTTGCGGCCAGCCTTGGTGGAATCGCTGTCAAAGACCGCCGCCAGGTGAAATCCCCGGCCTTCGAATCCACGATACGCCAGCAGCGCGCTCCCCAGGTTTCCCGCGCCCACGAGCGCTACGTTCCAGGTTTTGTCGGTACCGAGAATGCTTTTGAGGCGATCAATCATGTCCTGCACGCTGTACCCGACACCGGGCCGCCCGAATTGACCAAAATATGCCAGGTCTTTACGCACCTGTGCGTCTGTGAGGGCCAGGCTTTGCGCTAGTTGCTTGCTGGAGATGGTGCACCGTTCCTGGAGGGCAAAGGATTCGAGTTGCCGCAGGTACAGGCTCAAACGCCGAACGGTTAAAATGGGAATCGCCCCGGGAAATCCGCCATGAGTCTGGGATATGTCGTGGGACTCATCGTTAACGGAACACATGGCGTGAATGGATTATGAAAGGTAGCACTGAAAGGTCAAGCAACCCTCTGCCCGGTGGAGCTTGGCGGCAGCGTTGCAGCCATCAAAGCACGCCGAATGTGATCGTCGTCGTCAATGTTAAAAACGTCTTTGCTTGACACGATTTAGGGCGTTTGTTACGGTCCGGTTTCATTTTACAAGTCGCCCCCGGGAGTAACAGCGAATGATTTGTCTTACCCAGCGCCGCACACCCCTAAGATTCTTGCTGGATTGCTTCAGGCCTGATGTTTTGGCTCGGCGATTGGCTTGTCCCGCAGTGCTATTAGCCGTCGTGCTGGGAGTTTGTTTTTTCGCCCCGGTGATGGTGCGTGCCGAGGCGGGTGATATCGAGACCATCGATAAAGCGGTGAAGACAGCGGGTGCAATCGGCCCGGTTGAGATGGATAGCATCCGCGGATTCATCGCCACGCAGGTTAAGCATCTCAAAGAACTGACCTCTCCCGAGGGGATGACCAAGGCACGAGAAAAACTGGTCAACGAGATCAAGGGCGTGGGGGATCCAGCCTCCGCTGCTTACACCTCCGCCTATTTGGGTGAAATGGCGACTGCCCTCCGTACTGCGGTGGCCGCCAAAGACATACCACTTCCAGCGAAGATCAACATGGGGATCGTGCTGCATCGCCTGGCGCTGAACCCAGAACCTTCGTTGATTCCCCTGGCCGAGCAGATGCTGCAGGACTCGGCTGATGCCATCGCTATTTCCGGAATGAAGTCAACCGGATCGCTGCTCACGGTTGCGGTGCCCCTGGGACCGGCAAAGGCCAAGGAACTGCTCGATGCCATGACCAACTCGGTGAGCAGCCATGGCTTTAGTGGCCCGCTGACCGACGATTTTTACCGGCAGATTAAGTTTGCGGTGGAATCGAATCCGGCAATCTTCTCGGTGGTGGTCCCGGCGCTGCTCAAGGTCTACGCGCAGCGCGTTGACCTCTATAAAAACGGGGTGCCGGAATGGCCGGCGTCTGACTTTCAACCCATGTCGCTGCTCTCAGCTCAGGCCCAATGGGGTAATCCGGCTTTCAGCCAGCAGGATCAGACCCGAGTGATGCAGCTTGTGGTGCAGTTGCTCACTTCCGCATCCGCACAACTGACAGCGGCGCAGGCCCCCTCTGCCGAAAATAAAGAGCAATTGGCGGCGTTACTGAAGAACACGGCTGAAGCGATCGGTGTCATCGGGAAACAGGTAAACAACACTGCGCTGGTGGCGGCGGCCGCTCCGGGGCGCGGAATCGGACCCAACAGCAATCAGGCCGCACTTGCTCCGGTTATCACTGCGCTCGTCAACGGTATCACCGCAGCATTCCCCAAAGCAGCAGGGTCACCGGCTCCATCTGCTACCCAGTCCGCCGTCAGCGGATCGTAATGCGCTTTACCCACTAGCGATGCGACGGCTTCTCATCATTCCCTTGGGTATGCTGTTGCTGCTGGGGGTGGCGCTTTACTGGTCAAGTTCCGCCACCAGTCAGCGGGCAGATTTTACCTTCGTCAATCGCGGCGACATTAAAACCCTCGACCTGGCGAAGATGAGCTACCTCCAAGATATCCGCATGGCGTATGCCTTGTGGGAGGGGCTCTACACGCTGGATGCGGAATCGCTCGAACCGATCCCCGGCTGCGCTTGGCCAATCGATATCAGCGACGACAAGAAAGTTTATACGTTTCACCTGAGACCGGACGCTCAGTGGAGCAATGGCGAGCCACTGCGGGCGCACGATTTTGTATTCGCCTGGAAACGCATTTGCGATGAAGACGGCGATTACGCATCACTTCTGGAATACATCCAGGGCGTTAAGGAATACCGCCAGGCCGTTGCCGCCGACAACGAGGCCATTAAAAAAGCCGTGCCGGGCTATACCAGGGCAGCAAATTTTTCGCTCACCGCCATTCAGGAAGTCGACGGGCAAACTTTGCGGGTGACGCTGGTGAATCCCACTCCCATCTTTCCTAATCTTTGCGCTTTTCCAGCACTCTTCCCAGCCCACGAAAAATCAATGTTTGTACAAGAGCGCAACGGGCCGGCTAGGCTGCGTTCAGACTTCACACTCCCGCCAAATCTCGTTGGCAACGGTCCCTTCAAACTAGTGAAATGGGATTTCAAGCGCAGGTTGCGATTGGAACCGTCCCCCTGGTATTGGGACCGCGCGCATGTGAAAAGCAACTCGATTGAGATGAAGATCATCGAAAGCCCACAGGCGCAATTCGCGGCCTATGACAGCGGGGCGGTCGACTGGCTTTCTGATCTTGATGGCGATTTTGCGGCTAAATTGCGCATGCGCAATCGCGCCGATCTGCACATATTCAACGGGTTTGGAACGATGTTTTATTCGTTCAACTGCCGACCGGAGTTGCCCGGTGGCGGTATTAATCCCTTCCACGACGTGCGAGTGCGCAAGGCATTCGCCATGGCGGTCGACAAATCATACATCGTCGACAACATCACACATCTGAAAGAGCCGATCGCTACCACTTACATTCCACCTGGTGTCTTTCCGGGTTATCAATCGCCGAGAGGATTACCCTACGATGTCGCCGCGGCGCGTAAACTGCTCGCCGAGGCGGGTTATCCCGATGGCATGGGTTTCCCAAAACTCAAGATCAACTTTAATACCGAAGGAATCCATGCGAAGACTGCCGAGTACATGCAACGGCAATTTCGCGAGGCGCTAAACATTGAACTGGAACTCGACGGAAAAGAAATCAAAGTCTTCGGGGAGCAGCTACGCAACAAAAATTACGCCATTTCCAAAGCCAACTGGATCGGCGATTACGCGGACGTGTCCACCTTCACCGATAAATATCTCTCGGTATCGGGAAACAACGATGCGGATTGGCAAAATCCCGAATACGACCGCTTGTGTGCTGAAGCAGCGCGGGAAAATGATCAAGATAAACGGCTAGCACTTTTCCAACGCGCTGAGCAGATCCTGTGTGACGAAGCGCCGATCATGCCGCTCTATCACTTTGTCAATGTCTACATGTTCCGCGATGGCGTGCACGGAATAGCGCTCAACTCACGCAATATGGTGATGCTGAAAGCGGCCTCTGTGGATCGGTCCCCATAGGAACGCCGCCAGAAATCTTCGAAACCCGTTTGGGCAATAATTTAGTAGCTTTATTCCGCGCCTGGCGATTATGAAGCCAAGAGTTATCCGGCACTGGCCGATATGATCTTCGCCACTGCTGCGCCGCATGTGTAGCGCGGTCCGATAATTCTCTGGGAACCATCGCCCCAATTTCTTTTTGTACGGATATTAAACTCATGGCTGATTTCGCATCTCCAACGATTCGCACATTCCAGGTTTATCCCGATCTGCCAGCATCACTACAACCGCTCAACGATCTTGCCAAAAACTTTTGGTGGGTTTGGCAACCGGATGCGGTGGAACTGTTCCGCCGGCTGGATCGCAAGTTGTGGGAGGATGTGCACCACAATCCGGTGAAGCTGTTGGGCATGTTGACGCAGGAAAAGATCGCGGCGGCCGCGGGAGATGATGGGTACATCGCGCACATGGAGCGTGTTCATGGCGCATTGCAAAAACACCTCAACGAAAAAGGGTGGTATGCCAAGGCGCATAGCCCGCAGGCGGAACTGAAGGTCGCCTATTTCTCTGCAGAGTTTGCCCTGCATGAGTCGCTGCCGATTTACTCCGGTGGCCTGGGTGTGCTCGCTGGGGACCATCTCAAGAGCGCCAGCGAGCTTTCACTGCCCCTGGTGGCGGTGGGGCTGCTTTACCGCAATGGCTACTTCCAGCAATATTTGTCAGCCGATGGATGGCAGCAGGAGGCTTATCCGGAACTTGATTTCTACAACCTTGCCATTGAGGAGATGAAATACACCGACGGCTCACCCGTGCATGTGCGCGTGGACCTGCCGGACAATGCGGTCTTCTGCAAGGTGTGGCGTGTAAATGTAGGGCGGATTCCCCTTTACCTGCTTGACACCAACCTGCCTGAGAATTCCCCGGCCGATCGTGAAATTACCAGCCGGCTGTATGGCGGTGGCACGGAGATGCGGATCAAGCAGGAGATCGTGTTGGGGATCGCCGGTGCCCGGGCCCTGGAGGCTCTGAATGTCGGGCCAAACATCTTCCATATGAACGAGGGTCATTCGGCCTTTTTGGCGCTGGAGCGCATCCGCGTCCTGCTCCATGACAGCCCGCTGACGTTTGACGAAGCCCGCCAGGCCGTGATGGCCACCAACGTGTTCACCACGCACACCCCCGTACCCGCGGGAATCGACATGTTCCCACCGGATCTTGTGATCAAGTATTTCCGCGCCTTTATACCTGGTTTAAAGCTGGACGATGAAGGTTTCCTCGCCCTGGGCCGTGAAGATGTGACGAACAAAAAACAAGGGTTTTCCATGGCCGTGCTGGCCATTCGCCTGGCGGATAGCATCAACGGCGTAAGCTGGTTGCATGGGGATGTGTCGCGAAAAATGTGGCACAACCTTTGGCCCGCGGTGCCGCCTGATGAGGTTCCCATCCGGCATGTCACCAACGGAGTTCATGTGCGCTCCTGGTTGTCGGCTGATATGCAATACATGCTGGAGCGGTATCTCTCCAGCAAATGGATGACCGACCCGACCGATCACAGTGTTTGGGAAGGCGTGAGCCAAATCCCCGATGAAGAACTGTGGCGTGCGCATGAGCGTTGTCGGGAGCGGCTTGTGGGCTGGACCCGACAGACATTGCGTGAACAGCTGATGCATCGTGGCGCATCCTACGATGATGCCCAAACCGCCGAACATGTGCTCGATCCGGAGGCACTGACCATCGGTTTTGCGCGGCGTTTTGCGTCTTACAAGCGCGGTGCGCTGGTAATGCGCGATCCGGAACGCCTGCGCCGTATGCTTGAAAACACCAAGCATCCCGTTCAGTTCATTTTTGCTGGTAAGGCGCACCCAGCTGACCATGAGGGCAAGGAACTTATCAAGGCGATCGTCCAGTTTGCCAAAAACCCGGCGATGCGCCGCAAGATCGTTTTCTTGGAAAACTATGATATCAGCGTGGCCCGCTATCTGGTTCAGGGCGTCGATGTCTGGCTCAATACCCCGCGCCGGGGGATGGAGGCCAGCGGCACCAGCGGCATGAAAGCCGCCGCCAATGGGGTCCCCAATTTGTCGGTGCTTGATGGCTGGTGGGTCGAAGGCTACGCGCCTGATTTGGGCTGGGCGATTGGGAACGGCGAATCCTACACCGACGGAGATTACCAGGATCAGGTGGAATCCAATGCCATCTACGATCTGCTGGAAAAGCAGATCATTCCGCACTTTTATGATCGTGGTGTGGACAACATTCCCCGCGCCTGGATCGGTCGCATGAAAAATTGCATGCGCAAACTGGCCCCGGTTTTTAACACCAATCGCATGGTGCGCGACTACACCGAAATGTTTTATGTGCCTTCGCTGCAGCGTGGCAACATGCTCTTCAGCGATCAGCTAAAACGTGCCGCCGCTCTCGCCCACGCTAAGGATCATCTACGCGCCAAGTGGGGCGGAATCAAAGTCGTGGGGGTGCACGCCAGCGGAAATGCCAATTTCAAAGTGGGTGAATCGGTCCAGATCGAGGCGATGGTTGATCTGCCTGATATGGCTCCAGAAGACGTTATCGTTCAGCTTTACGCCGGGCCTCTGAATGCCAGCGGCCAAATCGAAAAGGCACAGCCGCTGACCATGATTTACCAACGGCAGATGGCCCCTAGTCGGCATCTGTTCATCGGAAACATCCTGTGCAGGGTCAGTGGGCGGCAGGGTTATGCGATCCGCATTCTGCCCGGTGGCGCGGACTTGGCGACATCATTCGAGCCGGGTCTGATTGTCTGGAATTAAGCTTGTTGGGCGCGGCTTGGCTTTTTGCAACGCCAGCCAGACGCGCACGATATTGGCGGCAGTCTGCATCAGCAGAGGGCGCGTTTGCATCATCGCCGATTCCAGCGACCGAGGCCCGTCGATGATCGAAAAGCATGCGGTCAGTCCCGGGATGCTGGCCAGTGAGGAAGAATCGGCCAACGTACCAGCAAGCGCGATGCAGGGAACGTCAGCAAGGGCACAGGCGGCGGCGATGCCACTGATGGTCTTGCCGCTGACACTTTGAGCGTCGAGTCGGCCTTCAGCGGTGAGGCACAGGTCTGCATCCTGCAATCGACCGGCAATGCCGGTGGCTTCCATCACGATATTGATGCCATTGCGAATTGTGCCTCCGTAATAGGCGAGCATGGCATAGCCGAGTCCACCCGCTGCGCCGGCACCCGGGGTGTTGGCCAGCATCTCGCTGCCCGTGCGCGCGACGAATTCCCCGAGGGCGGATTCAAGTTGGATAACCTGGTGTGGGGTTGCGCCTTTCTGCGGGGCAAAGATCGCGGCGGTGCCGTTGGGCCCGCAGAGCGGGTTGTTGACGTCACAAGCAACCGTGATGGGAATGCCATCGGTCTTTTCGCCCCTATGTCGTTTGATCAACACCACCCGGGATATGTCGCTCGCCGTGAGGGGTTCGGTGGGCGCGACCGGCTCCCCGTCTCGTAAAACAATCGTGTGCCCGGTCGCCTGGGCGCAGCCGATCCCCGCGTCGCAGGTAGCGCTGCCACCGATCCCAAGGATGATGGACCTCGCACCCATGGCGACAGCGGCGTTGAGCAATTCCCCGGTACCAAACGACGTCGTATTCAGCGGATTGCGATCGCTGGGGGGCAGCAGCGCCAGGCCACTGGCAGCCGACATCTCGATGACGGCGGTATGACCATCGCCAAGAAATCCCCACTCGGCATCGACTTTCATTTCCGGTAAGGGACCGGTGACGCGGGTGCGAAGAAACCTTCCGCCCGTGGCGGCCACCAGAGCTGAGACTGTCCCTTCCCCGCCATCAGCCATGGGGCAGAGGTCGCACTCGATACTGGTGTGAGCCAATCGCGCACCGGCGGCAATTGCATCGGCGGCCTCGCGTGCTGTCAGCGAGCCGCGCAGTTTGTCAGGTGCGATTAGGATTTTCATGGGAGCTCCAGGATTACCAAGGCAAAGACGGTGCGGTTTTTGCAGTTTCTCATGCATACACGTCGAGGTTTCCCGTCGCGCGCGTGTGGTATTTTATATTGTCTGCCTTCATTCGTTCCAGCGCAGGCTGTAAACTCGCCGGGAAATGTCCACGTTTGTATTTAGCACCCAGAACGAGGTTCCGCTATTCGGTCGCTGGGAGGCCGCATTCACGGCGGAGGGGCAGCCCCCCCCGACCACCGAGTTTGCGATTGCGCTGATTGCGCCGTCCGGGCGACGCAGCTTGCGGCTGGGTTTTTGGGATGGTGGCCGTGTGTGGCGCGTACGCTTCATGCCCAACGAAGAAGGGCAATGGCGTTACCATTCGGTCTCCCGCCCGGTGGATGAGGGACTGCATCGCAAGCACGGGACATTCATTTGTCGCCGTGCGGGCTCGCGCGCACAGAAGAGCGGCTCGTCAGTCATCGTCACGCCCTGGCAGGAGGGGGCCGAGATCCCAACGAGCGCGGGCGAGCCAGCCGCGCCGATCTCGCCGGAACATTCCAAGGAGCCAGCTTCGCCCGAGCAGTCACAATTGCCGACGCACGAATTGGCAATACGAGAATTTGTGGGGATTGAGGACAACCCGTTTTTATTGCACGGACCGCTGGTGGTAGCGCCTGGCGGACACCATCTGGCGCACAGCGATGGTACGCCATTTTTCCTGATGGCCGACACCGCCTGGAACGGTCCGCTGCTGGCGAGCGGTGCGGAGTGGAACGCGTATCTGGACGACCGCGCTTCGAAAAATTTCTCAGCCACGATGTTCATCCCGATGGCCCCGTGGCTGGCGGCGTATGGAGATGCCGAGGACCAGATCGCGTATAGCGCGCATCCATTTTTCCCAATCAATCCCCACTTTTTTCGTCGATTGGATTCATACTTCGATGCGGTTAACGAGAAGGGATTGCTGGCGATCCCTGTGATGTTGTGGGCGGCCATGGCCGGGAGCGTCGCCGGGTTTAATCCGGGGCTGGCGCTGGGTGAACACCAGCTCATAGCGTTGGCGCGCTACCTGGTGGCCCGGTACGGCGCACATCATGTGCTATGGCTGCTGGCGGGGGATGGCAAATACGATGGTCAAAACGCGCAGCGATGGCGGCGGGTGGGAAGAACCGTTTTTGAAGGCACGGATCACGCACCGGTGGGTCTGCACCCGACGGGGCTGCACTGGCCATATGACGATTTTCGGGCGGAAGGCTGGCTGGATTTGGCGGTGTATCAAAGTAGCCACAGCGAGGGGGCGCGAACCCTGCACTGGATTCAACAGGGTCCCCCATCGACCGGTTGGCGAGCAGTGCCACCGCGGCCGGTGATCAACCTGGAACCTTGTTACGAGGGGATGCTGCCGTTCCACAGCAAGCAGCGCCCATTCACGCGCGAGATGGTGCGACGGACGATTTATTGGAGCCTGCTGTGTTCACCGATCGCCGGCGTGGCGTACGGGGCCCATGGGGTGTGGAGCTGGGAGCCGATGGAGCGCGTGCCGCTCAACCATGCCGCCACGGGTATTGCCAAACCGTGGCACGAGGCGATTCGTCTGCCTGGCAGTTACGACATGCGCCTGGTTCACGAGCTTTTGAAAACGATGCGCTGGTGGGATATGCGCCCGGATCAAGACCTGCTGGTCGAACAACCCGGCACGCGCAACCCGGCGAAATTCATCGCTGCCGCCCGCAGTGCTACCGGCGATGCTGCAATGTTCTACCTGCCGCTCGGGGGCGAGGTGAACATCCGCATCGATCGACTTTTGCCAGATCGCCCGGCAATCTGGTTCGATCCGCGAAGCGGCGCCCGACATTCCGCCGAGGCGTTCGAGCCGGGGAAGTATCGCATTCCCGACGAGCAGGATTGGCTGCTGGTCATGGGATGATCCCACCTAATTATGCTTTCTGAAAAACCTTCACATAGTCAACGGACCAGGCCGAGGTCGCGGGGCTGCTGCCGTTAATCGGGCCGGCCCAATCGCCACCGACATCCAGATTCAAGAGCAGGTACATTGCCTGCTGGGGAATGACGGCGGTGTCGCTATAGGTAGCGACCGGGGTTCCGTCGAGGAACCAGGTCACATGGTCGGGCTCCCAGTCAACTCCATACGTGTGAAAATCACTGGTGGTGTTGAAGGGAAGATGGTCCACCACCGACGTACCAAAGGTGGGCCAGGCGTGGTCAAAAGCCGTGTAGGTCGTTGGATCGCGGCCCAGGATTTCCAGAACGTCAAGCTCATAGCCATCCTGATGGCTGACGGGCAACATCCAGAACGCCGACCACATGCCCTGTCCGGGTGCGATCTTAGTCCGAATTTCCACGTAGCCGTAGGTGAATGAGAAGCCGGGGGAAGTTACGCCCTGAATCCCACCGGTCTGCAGAAGGCCAGAGTTGTACGGTTGGGAAACGTGATTAGTGTCCGTTTCGGCAACGTGGTTGGCGGTCAGGTTCAGCGTGCCCCCCGAAGTGGCAGCGTTCTTCGGATCGAAGGTGGTTTGCGTCCCGGAGTTGCCATCCCACCAATATTTGCCGTTCGTCCAGACGGTAGTGTTGAGTGTGTTGAAATCGTCGCTGAAAATCTGATTCCAGTTGCCGGCGACTGGCGGCGGAGTGTTACCGGTATTCGTCGGAGTAACAAACGTGAACCCCGCAGCGCTGGAGGCATTCCCCACGGCGTCCATCGCGGTAAGGGTGTAGTTGTAACTGGTTGAGCCGAATAGGCCGGTATCGGTGTAGGTGAGCGTCGAAGCGCCGACGGTGGCCACGAAGGTGCCGTTGCGATAAAGGCGATAACTGGTGACGCCAACATTATCAGTCGAGGCATCCCAGGTGAGCGTTACGCTGCTAAACGCCGTGCCGCCGGTGACGGTGAAGTTACCCGGCATCGTCGGGGGCGTCTGATCGGTGGGGGGTGGGGCGTCGGTAAAGTTCACGACGGCAGTCAGCTTTGAACGATCTTGCTGAACCGCGGTGACTTTGAGTGCTGTGTCGACGTCGCTGGCATTGAGCAGGTAATTGCCGGCGATGCTGCCGTGGCGATCGGCCTTCGTGAGCCAGGGTAGGTAAGCGCGGCCGCGATTGGATGCCCCATCGGTATGGAGGACCTGGATCGAGACCGATGCGCCTGGGGTGAAGCCACTGCCGCGGATGTGAACCGTGCTAAAGGGGGCATAGGCGGATTGGTCGGTCACCACGGTGGCGGCGGGGGTGCGTCCAACGTGCCCCACGGCGCGCACCAGGGGAAGTACAACGCTTTCCAACGCGGGCCTGGCAGAAGCCTGATCGATCCCTGGTGAGACCGACAAAAATTCCCGGACTTCCAACACTTCCAAGATTGCTCGGGTGGTGCTTATCATCTTCCCAAAACCATACATTAGAAAAACCGCGCAGGTTCCTGTTTGCACATCGGCCAACAAGAATCCCGGCGTTAATATGGTTAGGAGAAAACGTTTATCGTGAGCTTGCGGCCATCAATGCTGAAAAACCCGAACGTAATCGACCATCCAGGTAGATTGTGAGGGCGATGCGACAGTCAGTGGACCCGCCCAGTCACCCCCGACATCAAGATTGAAAATCAGGTACATCGCTTCCTGTGGAATCACCGACGCGTTGGTATACGTACCTACTGCCTGGCCATCGACGTACCAGGTCACATGGTCGGGTTCCCAATCAAGCCCGTAAACGTGGAAGGCGGCCGTGGTGTCATAACCAAGCGGCACGATGGTAGATTTCGCGTTTTTCCCGTTAAAATGGTCAAAACCGTTGAAGGTGGTGGGATCACGTCCGAGGATTTCATGTACGTCTAATTCGTAAGTATCGTTATGGCTGACCGGGAGCATCCAAAGGGCCGACCACATGCCCACGCCGGGAGCGATTTTGGCGCGGGTCTCGACGTAGCCGTATTTGAAAGAAAAGCCGGGTGATCTAACGCCGGCGATGCCGCCGCTCTGTAGTAGCGCCGAGGTATACGGTTTGGTTGCGCCGGTAGTATCGGTTTTAGCGATTTTGTTGGCGGTGAGGTTGAGGACCCCGTTTCCCACGCTCACTTGACCGGGATCAAAGGTCGCCTGGGTACCGTTGTTCCCATTCCACCAGTAGCGACCATTGGTCCAGACGGTGGTGTCGAGCGAATCAAAGTTGTCGTTGAAGACCGAGTACCAGCTTCCGGCGATCGGCGGTTGAGTCGGGCCACCCGGCAGGCCGGTGGTGGTCCCGCTGACCGGCGGACATTGCACCGAGAGATTTTGCAATGAATCGAACGCCGCGACCGACCATTTATAAAAAGTGTTGGAGAGCAGGCCGCTGTCCACGAAGGTGGTAATTCCACTGGCGACTGTGCCTACTTTTACACCGTCGCGATAAATGGAATAGCCAGCCACCGCATTGTTATCTGTCGAGGGGTTCCATTGCAGGGTGGCGGTGGAGTCGGTGCTGGCGGAAAGTCTCAAACCCGTGGGAACGGTGGGTGCCTGCGCATCGGTGCCGGGGGGCGTGTAGAGATCGGCCTGCGGCACGATCTGTTTAGCAACCGGCGGCCCGGCCCACGCCAGGCTGCACACCGCACCGCCATAACCCTGGTAGTAATCAAGCTTGATGTCGTAAAGTTGGCCAGCTAAGAGGGTGATACTGCCCTGATCCACGGTGGCGGGATGAGCGCTCCAATCATTGATAAGCTGCTGCCCATTGACCCATAGCCGCACGCCATCATCTGAAGTGGTTGAAAAAGTGTAGCTGCCGCTGGTCGGTGCCATGATGCGACCGGTCCATTCGACGTTGTAGTTATACAGGGCAACCAGGGGGCGGGGGGGGGCGTTTGTCCAGTCAAAGTTCACCACCGGATCGATTCGCACGAAGGCGGGTGTGCCGGGAGTGTTGCTGTTGTAATAGGTGCCAAGCAACCCGTTGCCGCTGTTGGGGGGTGGCAGCGGAGCGCTTGCCTGCGTGGTGACTGGGAGGCCAATGCTCTGCGCGGATTTGTTTCCGGCCGCGTCAAATGCGAGAAGGGTGTAGATGTAGTTGGTACTGGCAGCCAGGCCGATGTCGGTAAACGTCGTTGTGCCGCCATCGACAGCACCGATTTGGGCGCCATTGCGAAAAACCGTGTAACCCGTGACGCCAATGTTATCACTGCTGGGCGACCATTTGATGGTATCGCTGCTGGCAGTGACCGACTGCTGCACAAGCCCTGTCGGAACGGTCGGTGCTTGCGAATCCGGGGTTGGCGAACCGGTGCCGGGGGTAAAGAGATTGCCTTGCGGAATGATCTGAGTCGAAAACCCGGGACCGGCCCATGCCAGCTTGCATACGGCCCCCCCCCAGGTCTGCATGTAGTCGAGCTTGATGTCGTATTTCTGACCCGCAACCAGGGTGATGTTCCCATTATCAACGGTGGCGGGGTGGTTGTTCCAATCGTTGATGATCAGTTGATTGTTCACCGAAAGACGCAGCCCATCGTCGCTGGTGGTGGTGAAGGTGTAGTTACCGGAAATCGGCGCAAGCACTTGGCCAGTCCACTCGACGTTGTATTGATACAACCCGACAGTCGGGGCCGGAGAAGTGGTGCTCCAATCGAAATTGACGGTGGGGTCCACGCGCGTGAGCGCTGGGGTGGATGGATTGTTGTTATTGAAATAGGTCCCGAGCAGTCCGTTTACCGTGGACGGCGGCGGTGGCGGGATGGGACCCGGAGCGGTTGCGGGAGCAAACAGCGCCGACTGCGGCACCACCTGCTGCGCCAGCCCAGGGGCGGACCAATTCAAGATACAAGTCGCTCCGCCAGCGCCCTGATAAAAATCAACCTTGATGTCGTACAACTGCCCGGCTGCCAGCGCAATGATGCCCTGGTCGGTGGTCGGAGGATGATCGCTCCAATCATTGATGATCTGCTGGCCATTTACCCAGACGCGAATGCCATCATCAGAGATGGTGGAGAAAGTGTAGTTACCTGTGACCGGTGCCTTCACCTGACCCGTCCACTCCGCGGCCCAGTTGGTCGTGGGCAGGGCCGCATCAGCCGACCCACTACTGACTGAGAAATTAATCGTTGGATCGACCCGTGCCAGGTAGTGCACATTGGCGTCGACCCGGCTGGTGTAATTTCCCAGCAGACCCGTACCCGCTGAAAGCAGCCGGCGATTTTCCAGTTGTTCAAACGCGGCCTGGCGAATGGCACCCATTTTCCGGTGACGGTTCTGGCGATTGGCGGCGGGATTCATCGTGCTCCTTCCGTGAGCTTTTCATACTGCGGCGTGGTAAACGACCGGCTGGTGTGCGCCGACGTTTAAGTTCCCGAACATGGGCGGGAATTGTAGTCGGACCATGTGCACTTCAACAATGCAGTGTTAATGATTTCAATCGTTCATTGCCAATTCTTCGCGCTACAGCGATAAAGATCACATTCGATCCCAGCGGTTGGCGGTCGTCGATCATAAATCAGAGGTCATCTCGGAAGGATCTATATGTATCACGCATGGCAACGGGCGCTGGGCACCATTGCGGCTTTGTTGGTCTGCTGCTTCAGCCTGCAGTCGGCGCATGCGCAACTTATGGCCGATCACGTCCCGAATAAAGCGCTGATTTTTATCGGCTGGAGCGGCTCTGACACCATGGGGCAATCGTTTCAGCAATCGCATCTGAAGGCAGTCCTCGATAACTCTGATCTGCCGCGCATGATGGCCGCCATCGAACCGGGTTTGATGCGTGAAGCGTCCAAGCAGAATCCGGCGGCGGCGATGGTGTTTCAGGTGGTCAAAGGGTTGGCCCCGGTGCTGTGGAAGCATCCCACCACGTTGTATATCGCCAGCGTGGATGTGGGTGCTCATGGTCCGACGCCCCATGCGGCGCTGGTGGTTAATGCCGGGGCAGATGCCCAGGCGCTGGTTGCTCAGTTGAAGAACTTCACCGACAACGCTCCACCTGAAGCCAATATCGAAGTGACCAATGATAACGGGCTGGTCGCTCTCACCATCGGCCGCACTCCGGATATGGCGGCGCTGCTAACAGCGCAGCGCGATCCCGCCGCCTCGCTTGCTGATGGTGCCGAGTTCAAAAATGAATCCGCCCTGCTGGTGAAGTCGCCAGCCATGATGGTCTATGTGGATTTCGATGCGCTGCGGCAGTTCGTCGACACCAACGCCCCGAAGATGAGTCTCGTTGCCAGAACTAAATGGCCCAAATTGCGCGATGCCCTTGGTCTGGCTGATTCGCATCGCCTGTACCTGACGGCGGGTTTTGAAGGCAAAAACTGGGCAACGCATTCACTGCTGGTGGCGACTGAAAAACCGACGGGCATCGGCTCCATGCTTAATACCAAACCACTTACCGATGATGCTTTGAAGCTCATTCCTGCCGATGCCGCGATGGCCGCCGGTGGACAGATGGATCTAAGCAGGAGGCTGCAGGTGATTCATCAAATGTTGGGTCAGCTTGATCCCAAGGAGGCCGAGCAGATGGAAACGGATCTGGCCAACGCCAACAAAGAACTGGGGGTGGATATTGAAAAGGATCTTCTGGCCAGCTTGGGCAGTGAATGGGTTGCCTACACCGCGCGGAGCGTCGGTGGAAACAGCCTGGCGGGCATCGTGCTGGTGAATCGCCTCAAAGATGCACCCCGGGCAGAAAAAACTTTGTCGGC